>CALGGX010000396.1 GCA_937916025.1 uncultured Selenomonadales bacterium | reverse complement strand
TTGCATGTGTTAAGCACGCCGCCAGCGTTCGTCCTGAGCCAGGATCAAACTCTCCGTTTGAAACCGGCTAGTATTAACGTCTCGCACAAAATGTATTGTTCAGTTTTCAAAGAACGCTTAGTGTCAAACGACTTGCATATGATAATCGCTTAAATCTCTTTTGTCAATACCTTTTCCAAAAAAATTTTTTGATCGGTAAAAAAAATCGTGCTATCATTGCAAAAAACGTTTGGAGCTGATGTTTTGAATCAAAAAAAATGCGCGTTTATAACGTGTGTCAACAATGAGGATTGGTACAGCGAATGCTGCCTCTACCTTCAGCATTTGAATGTGCCGCCCGAGTTCACCGTCGAATTCATTCCCGTCCGCAACGCAACTTCGATGACTGCCGGTTATCAAGCCGCAATGCAATCGACTGATGCGAAATTCAAAGTGTATCTTCATCAGGATACGCTCGTCGTCAATAAAAATTTTATCGCCGATTTGCTCGGCATTTTTTCCGATCCGACAATCGGAGCCGTCGGCATGATCAGCTGGAAAAATCTGCCGAAGTCCGGCGTGTGGTGGGATGGGCTCCGCACTTACGGACGTGTACTCCACGCTTGCGAGCCCGAGTCCGTCGTCGATTCCGAATGCTCCGAGCCTGATGCGCCTTTCATCGATGTCGAGTCCGTTGACGGTTTGCTTATTGCAACTCAATATGATCTGCCATGGCGTACGGAACTTTTCGACGGTTGGCATCTCTACGACACTTCGCTCTGCATGGAAATGCATCGCGCCGGTTACCGCGTCGTCGTGCCCAATCAAACCGACGATTTTTGGTGCATTCATTGTCCGAAAGAAAAACCGCTCGCGCCGACTTACAAACGATATCAAAAAATCTTCCTGCGCGAATACGGAAAAGAACTCGATCCGGAAGTTTGAAAGGCAATTAGGAATTAGAAATTAGGAATGAGGAATTGAAAATGAGATTTGAAGAGTTGAATTTAAAAGCCGAGTTACTCGCGGCGTTGAATGAACGTAATTTTGTCGAGCCGACCGCCATTCAACAATCGGCAATACCGAAACTGCTCGAAGGAGCTCAAGTGATCGGACGCGCACCGACCGGCACCGGCAAAACTCTCGCATATCTTCTGCCGATATTGCAATCGCTCGACGCCGAATCGAAAAACATTCAAGCCGTCGTGCTCGCCCCGACGTATGAACTTGCCATGCAAACCGCACGAACCGCCGCCGAGTTCTCCGCGCCTCTCAATATCCGAGTGCTCGGATTGATCGGGGGAGCAAACATCAATCGCCAAATTGACGCGCTCAAAAAGAAGCCGCACATTATTGTCGGATCAACCGGCAGGATCATCGAGCTCGTTCGGAAAAAGAAGTTGAAACTGACCGCCGTAAAATTCCTCGTGCTCGACGAGTTCGATCGTCTGCTCGATGATCAGAATTTCAAATCAACCGTCGAGATCAAAAAAATCCTCCCGCCTTCGATCAATTGCTCGATGTTCTCCGCCACTTCGCCGAAGAAGGCAATCATCCGCGCGGAAACTTTCGGCAACTTCGAGCTCGTCACCGTCGATGAAGATAAAACATTTGTCGCCGAGCGCAAGAATTTCTTCTCCGTCACCGAGTTCCGAGACAAAATCAATAAAGTCCGCCGCTTGACTCGAAGACTCGAAATCAAACGCGGACTCGTTTTCGTCAATAAAAATTTCGATGTCGAACGCGCGCTCGATAAACTCAAATTCGAGGGCATTCGCGTCGCGTCGCTCATCGGTTCCAATGGCAAAGTCGATCGCAAAAATGCCATTAACGACTTCAAAAACGGCAAGGTGCAACTGCTGCTGTCGACCGATCTCGCCGCGCGCGGACTCGATATTCCCAACATCGACTTCGTCATCAATCTCGATCTGCCGGAAGATTCAAAGATGTATCTGCATCGAGCAGGCAGAACGGCGCGCGCCGGTGCCGAAGGCAATGTAATCACTCTCGTCGATCCGAAAGAATTGGACAGGCTTTACGAGTTCGAGCGCATCCTCGGCGTCAAATTCATTCAGATCGACGCTAAGGCTTAATCTCTATATCGCGAATGAGCATCGGTAAATCCTCGCCGTCCGCCTCCAATGCGATTGCAATTTGCCCGTAACCGTCGCTCGTCAACGCCGGTTTGTTCGCAATCGGAATGTCGATGTCGATTGTTTGACCGGATTTGACTGTCGGGCGATTGATTGCAATCTCGTCTCCATCGACGCCGAACTCGACCGTGATGCGAGGATTGAGTAAGTCGCGCGCGGTGTGATTTTCAATCCGAAGCATCGCCGTCCAATCGGCAGGAAAAATATATTCGGCGTGAGCTCGCCGTTGATGTATAAAGAAAACTCGGGGCGTTTTGCGATTTCAAGCGTCGGCGGTGTTCGATCGGCGTTTGAAGGAGGATCGGTAAGGGCGACCGGCGTGAGAGTCGGAATCGACTCGGGAACGATTACGGGTTCGAGCGTCGGGATGGGATCGAAAGTCGCGGGAGGTTCGGAATGTTTGAGGGGCTCGGGCATTTCGATCGGCTTTTCGAGTGACGGCTCGGGCGTTTCGATTGCATTGCTCGGAAGCTCTTCCGGCGTTTCGAGCTCAATCAATTGCGGCAACGCGAATGCGATCACTGTCATTGCGGCGATTGATGCGACGCGCTTAAAGAGTTGCAACTTGCGAGTGCGTTTGACGGCGTGAACGAGATCGGCAACCGATTGATATCGATCGTTCGGATTTAATGACGTGCAACGCTCGAGCACAGGCAATATTCGCCCGCGATAATCTTCTCCGAGCAGTTGCCGGGCAGTGACGGCGAGCGCATGAATGTCGGTGCGTGCATCGGACTGCCCGAGATCAAACAGTCCGAACTGCTCCGGCGCGGCATATCCGCGAGTGCCGAGAAATTCCGTGTCGGTAACACCGGTCGGCTTGAATATCCGAGCAATGCCGAAGTCGATCAGCTTCACGACGTTTTGCCGATCGATCATGATGTTTGACGGCTTGATGTCGCGATGAATGATGTTGATTGCATGCAGATCGATCAGGCAATTGCACAGCTGCTCGAGAATGTTTAAGACAAACGCCTCGTCGAAGACAGTCGGCTGATACGTGAGCATATCGTCGAGAGTTTGACCGTCGATGTGCTCCTCAATGACGATCAGATCGCCGTCGCGCTCGAACAGACGATATATCTTCGGCAGATGCGCATTGTCGCAAGTCTTAAGAAGTTTGTACAATTCCATCGAACGAAGAGCGCGCCGTTTCATCACGCAGAGATGTCCGGCATGTTTATCGTAGACGACGGCTATGTACGCATGCTCGGACGACTTGAGCACGTCGACCAATTCATACGCGTCGGCAAAAAATTTATCGAAAGCAGTCATAAATCCTCACGAATTGAGATATCGGAAAGGTGATGCAGATGATGCAGTACGGCAAAAATACCGACGATTTGTTTGCGGAGTTGAAGGTCGAAAAAAACGTGGGCAATTATCTCGAGCGCAATCAAAACGAGTTCGCCGTGCCGCTGAATGAGTATTTGTCGAAGTTGCTGATCGAAAAAAAGCTGATCAAGTCGGAAGTAATCAAACAGTCCGGCTTGACCGGAGAATATGCGTATCATATCTTCTCGAGCGACAGAAAAAATCCGTCGCGACCGAAAGTGCTTGCGCTCGGGCTCGCGATGCAATTGAATTTGGACGAACTGCAGTACCTGTTAAAATACGCAAAACAAAATCCTCTGTATCCGCGCAATCCGTGGGATTCGGTAGTGATCTTCGCCGTCGAGCATCGACTGAACGTGTCGGAGACGAACGAGTTGCTGCACCAGGCGGGCGAGACGCTGCTGTTGGAGTGATCATTTGTGTCGAATGCTGATGTAGTCCACTCGATTGTCGCTTCGATTGACGGCAAAGCGCAAGATGCACGGTTGCCCGCTTTTCGACGCAATTTCATATTCGTAGAGATCGAGGTTCTCGTATTGAGATTTTTTGTAGCCGACGCCGTAAAAACTCGTCACGTCACTGCGCGAGGAATTGTTCCAATCCTTCGCCGAGTTCGTACCGAGGCAGAGTTTGCCGGAAGGTGCCACGCCGCGCGGAGTTGTGATGTTCGGTCCGAGCGCGACGATCGTATTGACAAAAGCGTTGTCACCCGACTCCTTGATCGTGATATCCATCAACGATGCTCCGGTGCCGCTGCCCAATTCATACAGAAAAGTTACGCCGTCGGGTTTTGTCTCGCGCTTGGCGGGCTCGCCCAATTTGTAGAGGACTGACATCGCATCTTCCTCAATGCTGATATCGCCCAATCGAAGATCGTCGCTGCCCAATTGTCTGCCGGGCGCAATCACATTATTCGTCTGACCGAGCGGAACGCCGCCGCTGTCTCGTCGCGCCATCCTGATCCAATTGGCAATCTTCCGATCGTCCCAACCGTTATTCTTGAATTCATGCACGCGCGACAGTTCATCGTCCGACAGATTGTTGAGTCCGAGCTGCTCGCCGTCGAAGGCATCGTCGTCCAATGCAGGATCGATCACTGCAGGCTTGGAAGGTTGTTGACGTTCAACCGGTCTTTCGATCGATTGTCGAGACTCGACCGGTTTCCGAGTCGCTGTCGGCTT
>CALGGX010000395.1 GCA_937916025.1 uncultured Selenomonadales bacterium | reverse complement strand
TGTTGTCGATGACGAGCGGAATGTTGTGTTTGTGTGCAATATCGGCAACGGCTTTGATGTCGATGAGAGTCGCGTTCGGATTGCCGACGGACTCGATAAAGATCAATTGCGTGTTGTCTTTGATCGCGTCTTCGAAAACATCGACGCCCTTGCTCGGATCTACAAACGTCGTGGTAATGCCGTAATCGGGCAGAGTATGCTCGAAGAGATTGAAAGTACCGCCGTAGATTGTGGTGGCGGCGACTATGTGCTGACCGGCATGAGCGAGTGCCTGCACGGCGTAAGTGACGGCCGCAGCTCCGCTCGCCAAGGCAAGCGCGGCGGAACCGCCCTCAAGCGCGGCAATTCGTCGTTCGAGAACGTCTTGCGTCGGATTGGTAAGTCGACCGTAAATATTGCCGGCATCTCGAAGACCGAAGCGATCGGCGGCGTGATCGAAATTATGAAATACATAAGACGTCGTCTGATAGATGGGCACGGCGCGGGCATCGGTGACGGGATCGGCTTGTTCCTGACCGACGTGCAACTGGAGAGTCTCAAATTTGTACTTGCGTTCTGACATGATAATTCTCCTCTCAATGTAAACTGGCGAATTATACGCTCGTTTGCAACACTTTGTCAACAGTGATTGATCTTGTCGGCCATGACTCCCGCTCCGAAGCCGTTGTCGATGTTAACGACGGCGACTCCTGCCGCGCATGAATTGAGCATCGCGAGCAGAGCGGCGAGCCCATGAAACGACGCGCCGTAACCTACGCTCGTCGGCACGGCGATCACCGGACGCGAAGTCAGACCGCCGACGACGCTCGCGAGCGCGCCTTCCATTCCCGCCACGACAATCAGAACATTCGCCGATTGAATGTCGTCGAGATGCCGCATCAATCGATGAATGCCGGCGACGCCGCAATCGTAGCACGTCTTGACGCAATTGCCCCAGAGATACGCCGTCAATCGAGCTTCCTCGGCGACGGGCATGTCACTCGTCCCGGCACTTACGATTAAGATCATGCGCTCGGGATCGCGCTCGATGGTCGTGTCGCGATCGAGATAAATCATCCGCGCGATCGGATCGTAAGTCATCATCGGAAGCTCCGCGCGGACGAATTCGTACTGCTCGAGCGAGGCGCGTGTGGCGATCAAATTGCCGCCGCTCCGAGCGTACAGCGATTGCAGGATCGAGAGCAATTGTTCTTTGGTCTTGCCGGCGGCGTAAACGACTTCCGGAAACCCCTGCCGAAGTTCTCGGAGATGATCGACGGACGCGAAACCGAGCTCCTCGACCGACGTCAGCGAGATATTTTTTATTGCGCCGACGATCGAGTCTTCGTTGAGTTCGCCCGCGCGGAATTTTGCAAGCATCTCGCGCAAATTTTTTTCATTCAACCACATTCACTCCTTCAATCAATTCAATGCAGTTTACAACGTCGAGCGCGGGTAATGTCAAGATTTTTTAATCGGTTTTTAATGAAATTCTAATTGACAACGAGATCGATTTGCTGCATACATAATAAATGCAACGTAAATCGATCATTAAATGTCGATTGCGCGGATTAATAATTGCAGATGGGACATCCTCTCCTTATGGAAACATAGAGGAGGATGTTTTCGTCTTTTGGAAGCGATTGGAGGAATTTGGATGAAGAGAATTTGTAAAAAAGTAGCGGCGGGAGTATTGGCAATGAGTCTCGCGGCGGGCGGAATGATGTTGCCGACATCGACGGCGCATGCACTCAGTCTCGGCAGCATCGGCAGTGCGCTCGGCGGAATTGCCGGAGGCGGCGTTGATGTCGAAGGACTCAACAACAGACAAAGCCGAATGCTCGAAAATCTGTATTATTCCGTGGCGTTGTTGCAAGCGGCAACCGAGAATATCAACATTGCGACCAACGACAGCATTACCAACAAGAATTTGATAACGGAGAGCGCGGAGGCAAAATACGCGCAGAAAAGTTCCGATGCCGGACTCAACATGAAAAACGGAGCCGAGCAGACGAAGAAAGACATGGAAAACGCGCAGAGCTACTTGTCGACAGCATTGAATTCCGGCGACGAAGAGAAGCTCAAGGCGATCGATTCGGCGGTGCGCGTGGCGAATACCGAACGGCTGTTGTCGGATACGATGGGCGGAGTTGCGGCAGTCGAAGTTCGGAGCGAACTGTCGAAGGCATTAAGCATGGCGACGAAGGATTATCGTGCGAAGCGCGGCATTAAAGATCCGTCGAAGGCGGAAATCAAACAGACGTCGGATGAAATCGTCAAAGAGTAATTTCGGCAAATGCACAGGAAACGTTAACCGAAAGTTAATCGAAGGAAGAATCAGATGATCAGAAAACACTTGAAGAGCTTTGCGAAGAAACTGTTGATCGCCGGATTGATGGCATTCAGTCTGATGCAGGCGGCAGAGGCAAAAACGCTTCCGCAAGTCGATTGGGCAAACGAAATTTACACAATGAACATTCCGGATTCGGCGAAGAACGCGGCGGTTCGTCGGAGTTATCAACTGTTGAATGCCGGAACGCCGCAAGCCAATCGCGAGAACAAAAACAAAATCATCGAGGCGATCAATGACAAACTTCGAGAACAGCAAAATCAATTGCCGTTCAAACTTCGGACGGCGCAAAATGCCGAAGTCGATCTCAATGCCGAGCTGACTGAAGCGGCAGGCGAAGCCAAAATCTCGATCATTCCGATCATTGCTGCAGACTTCGCCATTCCGATCAAGTACAACATCAAAGGCACCAATTATTACAAGTACCAGATCGTTTCGGCGATCGACATTGCGTTTTGCAGTGAGGACGCTGACGGCTCGCTTACGATCCTCGGCACCATTCCTTTGCAATTCTACATGGAGCATCCGATCAACAAAAATCTCAATGAAATGAGTTTCCTCACGCAGGCGGAGCAGGCGAGCAAATACGCCGCCTTCACTGCCGAAATGATCCGCAAGCATTTGGATTTTTCCAAGTCGAAAAAGATGATCGCCGGACTGCTCGACAAATCGCTCGTTGCCGAAACGTATCGCGTCGACGATGTCGCTTACTCTTCCGAAAGGGCGAAAAACATGTTCACCGCGATGCTCAACCGTCGCGTGACGGCAATGGTATTCACGAGCGACTTTGCGGCAACGACGGGAAATGTTGTTTATCCGAGTCCGCTGAGCGGCGATTGGGCTGAAAATCCGTCGAACGGACTTTATGCATTGCAGATGACTTCCTCGCACGCCGGAGAGAAAACCGTGCAGATGGCGAAAAATGTCGATCATCCGATCGTGCTCGACGTGACGGGCATGGGCGATAAAGAAGTGCAAACCAAACAAACTTCTGAAGTCAACGGCTTCAAAGTTTACAAAGTCTGGCTCGAGACGACGCTCGACGGCGTCAAGCGCGAAGTCACCAATGAGATCACGGAAGAATTTTTGAAAGACCCGAGCTCGGGCTCCGACATCATTAAAGACCCTGTCGAAATCTACAGCGCGCTGATCATCGGAGCGGCGGTAAAATCGGCGACATCGTATAAGAAAGGCAAGTGATTGATCGATGCGCGGAACGAAATTCTTATGCACGCTGCTGTTGATGTTTGCAACGCTCCTCGCATTGGTAAATCCGGCAGAAGCAGTGATCGGCAAGGGGCAGGCGATAATCGTCGGCGGCGACATGGCGGCGGCTCGCGCGGAAGCGAAACGTCAGGCGATGCGCGAGGCGATCGAGCAGGCAGTCGGCGTTCGAGTGGAAAGTCAAACCGAAGTGCAGAACTTCATGGTCATTTCCGATGAAATCTCGATGCGCTCGGACGGCTACGGCATAGTCAATCGCGTCGTCAGTGAGAAAGTCGTCGGCGAAATTCTTTATCTTGAACTCGACATCACGGCGAGTGCCGACAAAATTCGTTCGACGGTGCAGGATTTAAAGGCGAAGTTGCAAGCGAACCTCGAGGACTCGCAAATTCGCGGCAGAGTGCAGGTTGCGATTGTCGAACGAGATTCGCGCGGCGTTTCAAAGTACGATCCGGAGATGTCCGACTACTTCATCGAGCGCATGAAATTGCAGGGCTTCGAGGCGCGAAACAATGACGAAGTCGTTCAGTATATGGTACATCATGCCAATGATGCCGATCTTCGCGTTCAAGCTCGTCGAATTGCGCGCGGCGGCGGACGCGAAGATGAGAACTCGATTCTGCGCGGCACTTTGACTGTCGACTCGACGCGAAAAATGTCGAACGGCTATGAAGCGACGGTGAAGGCGTCTTTCGAGATGATCGGGCTCGACTCTAACGCCGTCGATACCGTCAGCAGATATTTCAAAGCGATTGGAAAAACCGAGCGCGATGCAATTGAAGCGGCGAAAGAAAATGCAACATGCAAGGCGATGGAGTCATTGGCGTTGCAGGCATTGGAGACGGCGCAATCCGAGATGAAGGGCGGCAACGTCAACATCAAGACGACGCTCGTTTTCAGTAATGTAACGGACTTTCAAAATCAATTTGCCGCCATTCAAAACGGCGTAAAAGCGGCGAAATGCAAGATCATCCGCATGACAAATCCGGACGCGACGACTGTTTCGTTGTATGTTTCGACCGATGCTTATTCCGATCTCGGTTCTCTGAAAATCGCCGTTATGAATTCAATCCCCGGCGTGCGTCCGAATGGCGAAAATGAAGGCGTCGGCAGTACAAAGCTCCTGTTTACATTCTGAGGTGATCGCATGAAGAAGTTTTTCAGCGGCATTCTGATCGTGTTCATGATGATGACGGCGTTCTCGATGGCATTGGCAGCGGAAGCTCCGAAAGGAATTCCCGCCGGAGGCAAGGGCGCAACGGAAGCGGCGGCGATTGAAGACATGAAAATCGGCGTGGTCAAACGCATTCTCGGCAATATCACGAGTCACAGCGATGATCCCGCTTCGCCGTATCAACAATTGCTGAAACGCTACGACGAGTTCATCGAATCGTTCCATGTCGACAAGAAAGGCAAGACCGCCAACGGATTTTTCGTCACGGGAACGGTCAAGCCGCGATATTACGATATGCAAACCGAGCTCGGCAAGCTCGTGCAGGCGGCGCATCAAGGCGATGATACTCGACAGGTGTATGTGTTTGTGAGATTTGTCGGCGCGAAAGATGAGAATACTGCGCGTCTCGCCGAAAATGCGATCCTCGATCGATACAACGTCCGCTTCCGCGAGAACAAATTCATCGTGGCGACGGGCGACGAAATACTCGGCGAGCTCAGTCGGACACGCGCGATGAATTTCGATCAGTTTGTGGAGTTCGTCAAAAAGAAATCGCTCGAAAATCCCGAGATATGCACGGCAGTAATCGGCGAGATGACGATCAACAAACTCAGCGAAGATGACGAAGGCGTCACGCTTTCGTGCGATCTCAACATTCGTACTCTCGACTGCTACAAAGATTTTGCAGTCATTGATAATTTCGATGGCGGTGAAGTGCTTCGTTGGAGAGATTTGCGCTCGCTCGGAACTCTGCTTTTTGAAAAAGCGGCAATCAGTTCGGCAAAAGGAATTGCAGAAAAGCTCGTCACTTATTGGAAAACGAAATGAACAAGAGTAATTTTTTGAGAGGAAGGGATTCATGATGAAAACATTGCAGGCAAGACTGATGACGGCGTTGATGTCGTTCGTCGTGGCAATGAGTTTGATGTTGCCGAGCGTCAGCGCGGAAGGCGGCGTCAATTGGGAGAACTCGGTGATCGAAGTTACGGGCATGGGCGTGGCTCCTCCGAACGCGATCAATCCGTTGCAGGGACAGATGCTCGCCCGCCGCGCGGCAATCGCGGATGCATATCGAATGATCGCCGAGCTCGTCAAAGGCGTCAACGTCGATTCGGAGACGACTGTCGAGATGATGATGACGACGTCCGATGTGATCCGCACGAGAGTGCAAGCAACAATCAAAGGAGCCGTCATTGTTTCGGAGCAGGCAATCAACGGCGGGCAGGGCTATCAAGTGACGATGAGAGTACCTCTGTTCGGCGTGAGCGGTTCGCTCGCGTCGGCAGTCATTGAGCCGCCGAAGGTTGTCGAGCCGTTGCCGGCTCCCGTTCCCGATGTCATTCCGTCCGTTCCGGCAGAGAGTCTTTCCGGCGGCACGACCGTCAGAGTCACGATCAATGTCAAAGACAAGAAGAAAGCAATCGGCGGCTACACCGGCGTCATTGTCGATTGCCGCGGTCTCGGTCTTAAGCCCGTGATGAGCCCCGTCATTAAAAACGAGAACGGCACTCCGGTTTACGGACACAAAAATCTTAACCACGACATGGTCATTGCAAACGGCATGGCGGATTACGCACGCGACATGACCGGCGCATCTCGTGCAGGCAGCAATCCGTTGATCGTCAAAGCAATCCGCGTGAGCGGAGCATGCCAAGGCGATCCTGTGATTTCGACGGCTGATGCCAACCGCATTTTGATCGAGAACGGTTCGAGCAATTTCCTCAACGAGACGAAGGTCGTCTTCCTTCGCTGATTGACTGGAGGTGACGTTGCGGATTGGAATCCCGATCAGGCGATTGCACAGTACACTCAGAAAATCCAACGCGAGCCGAACAATGCCGTGGCGTATAACAATCGCGGTATCGCTTACAATCGCAAGGGTGACACCGACCGTGCGATTGCCGATCTCTCGCAAGCGATCAAGATCGATCCGACTTACGCCGATGCATACAACAATCGCGGCACGGTTTATTACGCGCGTGGCGAGTATGATAATGCCTTCAACGACTTCGATCGGGCGGTCAAACTCGCTCCCGACAATGCCGTTGCGCACAACAATCGCGGACTTATTTACGTGGAGAAGGGCGGTTATGCGTCTCGCACCGGCAAAGCTCAACTCCGCGCGGAGTGCTACAACAAAGCCGTCGAGGATTATTCCAAGGCGATTTCGCTCGATCCGAACTACTTCGAGGCGTATCAAAATCGCGGTGCGGTGCTCGGATATATCCACAAGGATCGGGAGGCGATTGCGGACTTGACGAAGGCGATCGAGCTCCGTCCGAACGACAATGCGAGGATTTATGCCGGTCGCGGCGCGTCATACTCGGCGATTAAAGAGATCGACAAAGCTCTCGCCGATTACGACCGCGCTCTGCAGATGAAGCCGGATTACGGCACTGTCTACAACAATCGCGGCGTGATCTACATGAACAAAAACGAGTTGGATCGAGCGATTGCCGACTTCACGAAGGCATTGACGTTCCAAGAAGTCGATGCCGCCGATGCATACAACAATCGCGGCGTCGCTTATTATCGCAAGGGCGATTACGATCAGGCAATTGACGACTTCGGAAGGGCGTTGTCAATCAATCAGAATTTTAAAGATGCGCTGAACAATCTGCGGGCAGCGGTTGCCGCAAAAGAAAGACGCGGCTGATCGAAATCGATCTCGGGCAGTACATTCTTGCAGGAGTGTACTGTTTTTTTTACAATCGATCAGGGGGTGATCGCAATGAAACGGCAATTGATTTTGATATTTGTATTGCTCGCAATGATGCTCTCGATCGTCAATGCCGAGGAACTCCGCGCGGAGCGAAGCATCGAAACCGGCAAGATGTGGGGCTATACCGATTACGTCGTGACGTACGAGATCAGCGACGAGCGTATCGCCGAGGTTTTCAAACATAAATCGGGCGCGAGTCTCGTTCGGTTTGTCAATCCCGGCGACGTGTATGTCCGAGTGACATTTTACAGCGGCGGCAAGCCTGCAGAAACCGAACTGCATCTGTTTCATGTGACGGGCGAGGCGCGCGACTCGACTGCCGTCAATCGAGAGACAATCGCCGAGGAAATTCTCGAGCTCGTCAATGCCGAACGCGCCCGGTACGAATTGAAGCCGCTGAAATTGGCCGGCGATCTCAATCGATACGCCGCAACTCGCGCGAAGGAGATCGTCAAACAGTTTTCGCATATTCGTCCGAACGGCGAGAACGGCGCGCTGATCATTCCGAAAGCGAAGTATCGCGGCGAGAATTTATCGGCAGGCTCGGCGTCCGCGCAGGCAGTCATGTATCAATGGATGAACTCGCCCGAGCATCGCGACAATATTCTGTTTGCCGATTACGAAGAGCTCGGCGTCGGCTATGTCTTCGACGAAACCGGTCGATATCGACATTATTGGGTGCAACTCTTCCGCACGAAATGAATACAATTGAAAATTTTTGTCAATTGACTTGACAAACGCATAATGAAGTAGTACACTTGCGCCGTTTGATCGAGGCGATAAAAAGTCGCAGAGGAAACATGGAAACTCTATCGATGAATGTCGCTTTGCTCGGACGCTGAAAACATTTTTGAGCATTCCGAAAGGGGAGTTCATCAATCATGAAAAAATCTGCAGCATCACTCTTGACAACGGCACTCGTGATCAGTGCGGCGTCGACGACATTCGCGGCGGCAAATCCGTTCTCGGATGTTCCTGCCGGGCATTGGGCTTACGATGCGGTTACGCAACTGGCGAGCGAAGG
>CALGGX010000394.1 GCA_937916025.1 uncultured Selenomonadales bacterium | reverse complement strand
CGCTTGCCCCTCATTCCTTAACAAAAACCGTATTTTTAATTCCTAATTCCGCATTCCGCATTACGAATTACGAATTGCGCATTCCCAATTCCTCATTTCTAATTACGAATTACGAATTACGCATTGCTTTTCAAGGCGGTGATTTGAATGAAGGTCGGAATAATGGGCGGCACGTTCGATCCGATCCACAACGGGCATTTGGCAACCGCCGAAGCCGTCAAGGATGCGCTCGCACTCGATACGGTGCTGTTCATCCCGAGCGCGCGCCCGCCGCATAAGCGCGGCAAAAAAATCGCGGACGCCGAACATCGGCTCGCAATGACTATACTCGCAACCTGCTCGCATCCGGATTTTCACGTCTCGACCGTCGAAATACTTCGTACCGGACCTTCTTACGCCGTCGACACAATCGATACTCTCAAGCAGACATTTCCGAGCGAAACGCAATTCTTCTTCATCCTCGGCGCGGACGCCGCTCTCGAGTTGTCGACATGGCACAACGCGCAGGAACTTGTCGACAAGTGCAGGTTCGTGATCGCGACGCGGCAGGGCACCGAGTTTGACATGCGTCTCGTTGAGCGCGACTTCCGCGCGGAGAGTAGAGAACATCTCATTCGCGTCGAAACTCCGGCATTGGAAATTTCTTCAACCGACATTCGCGAGAAAATCCGACGCGGCAATTCAATCCGATATCTCGTGCCGGAACCGGTCGAACAGTACATCAGAAAGGAGTGTTTGTACCTTGACTGTTGATGAAATGCGCCGCACTTTGATGGCGCGCCTTAACAAAAAACGATTTGCGCATTCGATCGGAGTTGCCGATACCGCCGTCAAGCTCGCGAAACGCTTCGGTGTCGATCAAAACGCGGCGTATATCGCCGGACTGTTGCACGATTGCGCGCGCGAGTTCGAGAACGACCGACTCCCGCTCGAAGCAATCAAACGCAAAATCCCGATCAACGAAATCGAGCTCGACGCGCCGCTGCTGTTGCATGCTCCGATCGGCGCAAAAATGGCGCGCGAAATTTACGGCGTCGACAATTCGGAAATTCTTCAGGCAATCGAAAGACACACCGTCGCCGACAAAAACATGACGCCGCTCGACATGATCATCTGGTTCTCCGATATGATCGAGCCGCATCGGGAATATCCCGGCGTCGACGAGCTTCGACGGCTCTCGCGCATGGCGTCGCTCGAAGAAATGTTTTTGACGGGGCTCAACCGCTCGATCGTCTTCGTCATTCAAAAGGGCGTGCTCGTCCATCCGAAGACCATCGATGCCCGCAATTCTCTGCTTATTAAAATGAAGTGATGAATTATGGCTGACAATCAGACAAACGAGAACATCGAAAAAAAACGACGAAAAAAGCTCCGCCGTCGGCGCATCATGATCTTGCGTTTCGCGTTTCAATTCATAGTGCTGGGTCTGATTGGATCGGCAGCGTTATTCATCGGACTCGGCGCGTACAACTTCGGCAGTCAAATGTTCGGCGAAATTTCGTCGATGTATGAAGGCTACAACGACCGTCGACTGACACGGCAGGGTTCGCCCAATCCGCGTTTCGACGGCTATACCAACATTCTGATCCTCGGCGTCGACGAAGGCGCGAGCGAAGAAGAGGCGTACGGCAGAAATGCCGATACGATTTTTGTGTTGAGCTTCGACAATGAAACGGGCAAATCGCGATTGATTTCAATCCCGCGCGACACGTGGATTGATCTGAACAATTCCAATTCGAGTCGGATCGGCAATATGTTCCAATTCGGCGGCGCGTCGATGATGGTGCGGCAGGTATCGGCACTGCTCGGAATTCCGATCCATCAATACATCATCATCAACATGAACACGTTTGCGGATTTGATCGACGTGCTCGGCGGGCTCGACATTTACGTTGAAGAAGACATGAATTATGACGATCCGGAGTCGGGCTTGTCGATTCATCTCAAGCAGGGCTATCAGCATCTCGACGGCGATGCGGCGCAAAAATATTTGCGATTCAAGGGCGAAAAGCTCGGCGATGTCGGTCGCGTCCAACGTCAACATAAATTCATCAAGGCGTTGTACGAGAAGGTTTTGCAGTTCGAGACGATTCCGAAGTTGCCGGCGATCGCGGATATCTTTCGCAATCGCTTGACGACGAGCGCGGAGATATTCGACTCGGCGCATTTGGCGAATGTGCTCCGACATATGAGCAGCGAGCCTCCGACGACGACGATGTTGCCGGGCAGTGTCGATGAGAACGGGCTTTGGATTCCCGACGCCGAGGCGATCAAAGTGAAGATCAACAATCTGTTCCCCGACATATCGTTTAATAACGAGCCGATGATCGTCGCGGGGGAAGAAGGCGATTGACTTTCAAGGCTTGATTGACTTTTTCTCGGCGATGATCGATAATATCAATTACAGAATGAGGTGAATACATTGGATATCAATGAAGTGGTTGAAAAAATTTGCCGCGCGGCGGATGACAAAAAGGCGAATGACATAGTGATAATGAACATGCGCGGCGTAATGGAAGCGGCGGATTGGTTCATCATCTGTTCGGCGCAAACGGCGACTCAAGTGCGCGCGATTGCCGACAACATTGAAGAGCAGTTGCGGGAAGCGGGCGTCGAATTCTATCACAAAGAGGGCTACAACGAAGGCGAATGGATTTTGCTCGACTACGGCGACGCGGTCGCGCATGTCATGCGCAATGTCAATCGGGAGTATTACGCGCTCGAGGAGCTTTGGAGCGCGGCAGAATTCAAAACATACAAATCATGATCGGATATATTCGCGGCACGGTAAAATTCATACTCGACGGCAGTTGTGTGATTGATGTCGGCGGCGTCGGCTATAAAGTATCGGTCGACGCTCGGACGCTCGGCACATTGAAAATCAACGGCGAAGTCGAGTTTTTCATTCACACGGCGTTTTCAAGCGATGCAATCACGCTGTACGGTTTCGACAGCCAATCGAATTACGAAATGTTTACTCGGCTGATCACGGTGAGCGGCATCGGCGCAAAGACGGCACTCGGGATGTTATCGAGAATGTCGGCGGCAGAAATTGCTTCGGCGATTGCGGCGAAAAACATCGCGGCGTTGACTCGATTGCCGGGGCTCGGAAAAAAATCGGCGGAGCGATTGATCTTGGAACTGCACGACAAAATCTCCGAACTCGGATCGATTGAAACAACGACGGAGTCTCGCGAGAGAACGGATGCGGCGGACGCGCTCGAATCACTCGGTTACAGCCGCGCGGATATAGAAAAATTCTTCGCCGGAATTACCGAGCCGCTGTCGACGGAAGAATTGATAAGAGCGGCATTGAGGGAATTACGTTGAGAGGAGGGCGCATTTGAGCAAAGACAGAATTGTTTCGAGCGATGAGCTCGGCGGCGATCACCGGCAATACAGTTTGCGTCCGCGTCGTTTGGCGGAATATATCGGGCAGGATAAAGTCAAAAAAAATCTGTCGATCTTCGTGCGCGCGGCGTCGATGCGTCGCGAGGCTCTCGATCACGTCTTGCTGTACGGACCGCCGGGACTCGGCAAGACGACACTGGCGGCGATCATTGCCAACGAACTCGGCGTGAATTTCAAGCAGACGTCGGGACCGGCAATCGACAAGCCGGGCGATCTCGCCGCGCTTTTGACGAATTTGCAGGATCGGGATGTGTTGTTCATCGACGAAATACATCGACTGCCGCGCATCGTCGAGGAGATTTTGTATTCGGCAATGGAAGATTTCGCGCTCGACATAATAATCGGACGCGGGAGCGGCGCGCGCTCGATCCGATTGGACATTGCGCCGTTCACATTGATCGGAGCAACGACGAAGGCGGGTTCATTATCGCCGCCGTTACGCGATCGGTTCGGCGTCATTTCGCGATTGGAATATTACTCGAAAGAGTCGCTGATTGAGATCATCGTGCGCGCGGCGGAGATTTTGAATGTGTCGATTGAAGAGTCGGGCGCGTTGGAGATCGCGCGACGCTCGCGAGGCACGCCGCGCATTGCAAATCGATTGTTGAAACGCGTGCGGGATTTTGCGGCAGTCGAAGGCAGCAACGTGATCACGAATGAATTGGCGGGCGAAGCGTTGTCGGAATTGGAAGTCGACGAAGCAGGTTTGGATTACACCGATCGGCGAATGTTGGAGGCGATGATCAAAAAATTCGGCGGGCGTCCGGTCGGCATTGAAACGATCGCGGCGGCGATTTCCGAAACGCGCGAGACGATTGAAGACATTTACGAGCCGTATCTTCTGCAATTGGGATTCATCATGCGAACGCCGCGCGGGCGCGTGGTGACGAAGGCGGGTTACGAGCATATGCACGAGGCGTATCCGGAGGACGCGTCGGCGCAGTTGTTCGAGGAAGGAGAATAAGTATAGTGAAGAAGAATTTACATATTTGATATCAGAAGTTAGCAAAGATGTTATAATTCCAAAGCAGATTGAAGATAAAAAAGAATATCTCCTTAATTATTTCTTTGCACTATACAGTATAGTTACATTAAATTATTTTGGACTAAAGGTTAATGAAATTTCATTATGCTTAGAATTAATGATTTTAGTAGGGACAAGTACATTATTTAAGCCATCAGAATTAATAGAAAAGCATAAAAATATTATTCCAAAAATAACAGAGTATGTCAAGAAAGATTTGACAATTTTTAGGTAGGAAAAAATAAAAGGAGAGTGAGAAAGAATGGAAGAAACAAATCCAATTAGACAATTATTTGAAATAAAAGAGGATGAGGAGGAATTCAAATTTGAAGATGAAACATTGG
>CALGGX010000393.1 GCA_937916025.1 uncultured Selenomonadales bacterium | reverse complement strand
TCGCCGATCACCCGCGCGAGATATTCCAGTGCTTTGCGCGCATGCTCGATCGGCGTGAAAAACTCGCCCGTGAACCGACGCAACTCGATCGTCGTCATGCGATCCATGCGCTGGCGAATTACGAGCATCGTGCGCGCGTCGGACACTTTCTCGTGTTTCGACCAGAACGGCTTGTAATAATCGATCGGCATGCGCTTTTCGATCGTCTGACCATCGTGCAATCGAAACAGCACGGTTTTTGCGTCGTCGATGACTGAACTCCGCCCGCGCTCGATATCGGTAAGGAAATACTCGGACGGCTTATGCGAATTGGCAACATACGCGCCGAAGAGTTTGTTCCACTCCTCGAAGACGCTGTAGAAATTGTTTTCGTTGATCTCTTTCGGCACTCGGACGGGCTGATCGATGTTCAGCATCTTTTTTCGGATCAGATCGGAGAAATGTTCGGCGTCGATGTCGATGCGGAAGTCGAAGACGCGGCAATCACGAACGATCGGATCGGCGGCGAGTGCGGCGATCAATTTCTTGCACGGAGTGCTCGGAGCGAGGTCCCAATCGAAATTGCGATCGCGGCAGTAACGGACGAGCGGTTCGGTTGGGATGATTGCGGCGGATATTTTATCGACGACGGCAAGATGTTCGCTCGGAGTGCGGTCGTCGGTGTCGAGGATCATGCGGCGAATGTAATAGACGGATTGAGCGAAAGCACGGGCGCGGCGTTGAATGTTCGAGAACTCGCCGCCGAGTTTAAACTCGAAGAGAATTTGCCGCGAATAGAAATCGACGTGCTTGCGACTGTCGGGTTTCAATGCGAAGAACTTCAGGAACGAGAACTTGACGTCTTCTTCGGTCGCACAATCGGCGAGTGTTTCAAGCAATGTTTTCGACATGGAATCACCTCATTTGTAAGTTGAAACTCGAAGTTGGCTGCCGTCGGTCGAGAAGACGATCGCGCCGTCCAAATCCGTGCGCTTGATCGAAACGCCCGCCGCTGCAAACCGTTCGACTATCTTCGATCGCGGGTGTTCAAAGCGATTATCCGCACCGACACAGAACACCGCATACCTCGGCTCAACCGCGCGGATGAACTCCTCACTCGAAGAAGTCATCGAGCCGTGATGCCCCACCTTCAGCACCGTGCTCTTGATATTCCGATCGAGCAATCGCTTCTCGCCGTCGACTTCGAGATCGCCCGTGAATAAAAACGACGCATTCCCGAAACTCACGCGATAAACATTCGAGAACTCGTTGCCGCCGATATTTCCGTTGAACTCGGGAGCATAAATCACCTCAATCGAGACGCCGTCGATGTTGAAAATCTCGCCTTCGACAGCCGCGCGGAGCACGTCGAGTTTGGCGTCTTGATCGGACATGCCGAAAGAGTCGGCGTAGAATTGCTTCGGCTCGCAAGAAGTGATGATGCGATCGACGGGAATTGTTTGCAAGATCGAGCCGACGGCGGCGCAATGATCCTCATGCGAATGCGTCAAAAAAATGCAATCGAGTTGCCGCACGCCGAAATGTTTCAAGTACGGCACGACGACTCGCCCGCCGATATCGAAAGCCTGCTCGCGAACGCCGCCCGTGTCGATCAAAAACGCATGTCGATGCGGCGTAATCACCAGCGCGCAATCGCCTTGATGCACGTCGATGAAGTGCACTTCGAGCTCCCCGCCGCGATCGATTTGATTGATCATCACGCCGATCGCAATCACTCCGACGACGATCTTTGCAATCAAAACGCGTCGGTGATTGAAATGCAGGAATGCGAAGATCGCGATGTAATACAAAGCGGCGGCGAGCGGTTGCAATGTCGGGAAGAAGACGCTCGACGCGGGCAGTTTCGCAATCAACGCCGTCAATTCGTAAGCCGCGCCGAACAACAGACTCAAGCCGACGCAGATCAATTTCGCGAGCGGCGGCAGAATGAAGGCAATCAATCCGGCGGCGAGTCCGACGACTATGATGAACTCGAGAATCGGCGTGACGATCAGGTTTGCGAGCAACGAGCTGATCGAGAGCTGATTGAAATACCACGCGACGACCGGTTGCGGCATAATCGTTGCGCCGAGAGTGCAAGCGATTGACGTGATCATCGCCGCGCGGATTTTTTTGTTGTCGGGATTGAAACGCTCGAGCGCGCGATTGAGCGGCGGCGCGAGATACAAAATGCCCGCCGTCGCCGTCATCGACAATTGGAAGCTGATATGAAACAGCAACAGCGGATTGTGCAGGAGCATGAGCATGGCGGTGATTGTCAACAGTCGTTTCGCCTCGCGTTGGCAGCCGAAGGCGAGCGCGAAGAATGTCAAACAGCCTGTGGCGGCAGAGCGAATGACGGGCGGCACGCACCCAGACAGCACGGCGTAAGAGACGATGAGAATAAAGCCGAGCGCAAACTTCCATGCGCGGCGGAGTTTCAGAATTGCGGCAAGAGCTCCCGCGGCGGCGGCGAGGATCGAGATATGCGAGCCGGAAACGGAGAGTATGTGCACGAGTCCGACAGTCGTGAACGCGTCGATGAGTTCCTTGCGCAAGCCGCCGTAGCCGCCGAACAGCATTGCAAAAATCGCCGCCGCATCGGTTGTCGGCATCGATTGATCGAGCAATTCCCGATAATGTTGACGAACATCAGCCATTGCTCGGAAAAAGAGCGTCGCGAGCGAGCCGTCGTCGATCGACTCGATTCGGACGTTTGATTTCGAGACGACCATGCGCGCGGTGATCCCGTCCGTTTTCAGCAAATTGACGGTGTCGATCTGCCCCGGATTATTGTAATTGATCGGACGCGAGAGTTTGCCGAAGGCGGAAATGTGATCGTCGATGCGCGCGGACGGCAGTTTGGAACTTTTCGCCGTGATTCGGACTTTGCCGCTCGCATGAAATTCGCCTTCGGCGGTTTTGACGGAGTCGACTTCGACATTGAAACGTACTCGATATGAATTGAGATCAATCGGTTCAAAATCCGGCGCGTCGACAATTCTGCCGTTTATCAAAAGCTCGCGTCCGTCGGCGAAGTTTGATATATCCGAGTTCGGCAACAAATCGACGGCTTGAAAGCGGAGCATGCCGATTGCGAAGAAGAGAATGATGAAGGCGGCGGAGGTGAATTTTCGCCAATGCAGAGCGACGGCGGAGATTGCAAAAGTGCTCAACGCGAGCGGAAAAAGAATTCGGAGCGGCGGCGAATAATTTTGAGCACAAAAAATGCCTGCCGCGATTGCCGCAAGCAGACAGTTCAGAAATAACTCTTGACGTTGACACATTTATATTCACTTGGCATTAATTTCAATTGGCAGGGGCGGCTGGATTCGAACCAACGCATGCCGGATTCAGAGTCCGGAGCCTTAGCCGCTTGGCTACGCCCCTGAGCAACACAGGCTTACATTTTAAAAACATTGGTAATTATATCAGACGCGCGACGATTGTCAATAATTTTTTTCGCGCGATCAAGTTTTTTTCGGAAAAGCGGCTTTGAATGCGTCGCGCAATGTCGAGACCGGATGCAAACTCATTCCGAGTTCGAGTGATTCGACTTCCGCCGCATTTTTGATCGGAACGATCGCGTTCTCGAAACCGAGTCGTTTTGCTTCGTAGAGTCGTTGCCGCGCAAAATGCACCGCGCGGAGCTCGCCCGCCAAGCCGACTTCGCCGAAGAAAATGCATTTCGGCAGGATCGAGAGATTGCCGAAGCTCGACGCCAGACAGATCGCAATCGGCAAGTCCGCCGCCGGTTCGTCGATTTTGATGTCGCCCGCCGTCTTCAGAAATACATCGCAATTGCCGAGTGGAAGGCGCAATCGCTTTTCGAGAACCGCCAACAGCAATTGTATTTTTTTTATGTCGATCGAGTCTGACGTGCGGCGCGGCGGCATGATCGATGTCTTTGCCACCAACGCCTGAATTTCGACGAGCAACGCGCGCGAGCCTTCGACCGTCGGAAAAACCACGCTGCCGATGTCGTCGGGATGATCGGGCAGGAAAATACTCGACGCGTCCGGCAGATCGAATAACCCTTCCTGCCGCATTTCAAACAAACCGATCTCCGAAGTCGCGCCGAAGCGATTTTTGATCGCGCGCAAGATTCTCAAGTCCGCCGCCTGCTGCCCCTCGAACAGTAAAACCGTGTCGACGAGATGCTCGAGCACGCGCGGACCGGCGAGCGAGCCGTCTTTCGTCACATGTCCGATCAGGCAGATCGTCACGTCTTTCGACTTTGCAAGGCGCAAAAAATCGGCGGCGCACTCTCGGATTTGAGCGACATTACCCGCCGAAGAATCGACCGTCGATTTGAAAACGGTTTGTATCGAGTCGACGACGACGAATTCCGGTTTCAAATTGCCGATCGAAGAAAAAATGCGCTCGAGTTCATTCTGCGTCGACACGTAGAGATTTTCCGCGATTGCAGTAATGCGATTGGCGCGCATTTTGATTTGCGCGGCGGACTCTTCCGCCGAGATGTATAGAGTTTTCGAGCCGCCTTCGGCGATAGTCGAGGCGACTTTCAACGCGAGACTCGACTTGCCGATACCGGGCGCGCCCGCCATCAACACGACAGAACTCTGCACGAAGCCGCCGCCGAGCACTCGATCGAGTTCGCCGGAGCCGGAAGGAATTCGCGGCGCGTCATTGAGATCGATCTCGCCGATCGGTTTCGGCATCTCGCCAAAACTTCTCGATTGATTACTCTCGCGCTCGACCGCGCGCTCCTCGAAACAATTCCAATTGCCGCACGAAGGGCATTTGCCGAGCCACTTCGTCGATTGATATCCGCATTCGGCGCAAACGTAAGCGGAGGTGCGCTTCACTTTTTGGCTCTGCCGACGGTTTGAGGAGCGGCTTTCGGTTCGGGCTGTTGACGCGGTTGCGTGCTGACGATCTCGGAAAGAACTTCCGCAAGCGCGACTTTCATGACCGAGACGGCATCGTTGAGCACGGCATTGTAGAGATCGCCGCCGTCCACCACGCCGCGACCGTTTTCGGTGATGAAGAATTTTTTCGGATGCTCGGAATTCGCAAAAGCCGCTTCGACTTTTTCATTCACGAGTCGTTCGATTACAGGATTCATTCGATTATACCTCCTCGTTGTTTCGATAAATTGTATTGCAGCGGCGGCGAAGTGTCAAGTTGAAAAAACGTGCCCGGTACTCCGCCGTTGACAAATTGCCGCCGCCGGTGATAATATCGCCGAAAACGCTCCGAGGAGGCTCGACATGAAAATCGCAATCACGGACTTTGACGGCACGCTCGCGCCGTTCAATACAAAAATCTCCGACGCGACCGTCAAGGCAATTCAGAAATGGCGCGCGAACGGCAATAAGTTCGGCATCGCCACCGGACGCGAGATCAACATGCTCCATCACGATCTTCGGCATTACGATATCACGACCGATTTTCTGATTTGCGTCAACGGAGCCGTCGTCTTTGATAAAGAGCGAAACATTCTGCAGTCGATGCGCATCCCGCAATCTCTGAAACAACAGTTCATCGATTTGCCGTTGATCAAAAACTCCGAGTTGCCGATGATCTGTTTTTGCGAGCGGCGTTGCTTCTCAATTCGCCCGTACCCGGAAATGGATTTGGACTTCATACCGCCGATCGCGCTCGAGGAAGTTCTCAATCGAAACGACGTCGTCCAGTTCGGCATTAAATTCGACACGGTTGAGCAATGCAACTCCGCGCGGCTCGAGATCGAAAATGCAATTCCGAAGCTCGGCGGCAATCCCAATCGACAATATCTCGATGTCAACGTCAAACCCGTCGATAAAAAATTCGGCGTCGAGAGTTTGCTCGACAAAATGAATTGGCGCGACTGTGAAGTGCTCGTGATCGGCGATGACAAAAACGATCTGCCGATGATCACGCATTTCAACGGCTTTACGGTTCGTCGCGCGCCGCAATTCATGCACGATGCCGCGCGGAAAGTCTACGATTCGGTCGGCGATATGCTCCTCGACAATCTCTGAAAGGCAGAGGCGATATGAAGAAGGTCAAAATAAGCGTGATTCGGCAGGCGCGTCATGACGATCTGATCGCGCGCTACGAAAATCCGATCAAAAAC
>CALGGX010000392.1 GCA_937916025.1 uncultured Selenomonadales bacterium | reverse complement strand
GGATATGGTCAATGCGCTCGTCAGTCGGCGATATACTCGGAGCCGAATTCAGCGATTGATGATCCGATTGATGCTCAAGTTGACGACCGAGCAAATCAAAAAATTCGACGGCGTGAATTATATCCGCGTGCTGGCATTCAATGAGCGCGGTCGCGAAGTGCTTCACTCGATCAGAAATTGCGGCGTACCGGTCGTGACAAAACTCGCACGGCATTTGACGACTCGCATGATGTATGATAAACTGTCGACGCTTGAAACGTATCAACAAATGCTCGCATTCGACGTGAAGGCTTTCGAGCTTCGCGAACTGTTATGTCCGAAGCCTCGACTCGGACGCGACTTTTTATTCAATTGGAAGGAATGATTCGGTGAAGGGAAATATTCAAACCGTTTTCGACATGATAGACGCTTGTCAATCCGTCGATGAAGTGTTGACGATGAAAACGCAGATGGCGGGCTTGTCAAAAGTGTTTTGGAAAAATCGAAAGATTGCATTGTCGACGAAAGATGAACTCGAAAAGCAAAAAGCCTTGACAAAATGTCGTTACATCAATCGGATTTTCGCTTCGAGCGTTCCCGCGAAGAAAAATATCAATCAATTTCATGCGCCGCATGGATTTAACGGCATTGCAATTTCTGCAAATGCAAAAATCGGCAAAGGCTGTACAATTTTTCAAAACGTGACGATTGGAAGCAATACTCTGCCCGACAGCAAAAATGCCGGCTTTCCGACCGTCGGCGAGGATTGCTACATCGGAGCGGGCGCGACAATTATCGGCAACGTCAAAATCGGAAACAACGTCCGCATCGGAGCGGGTTGTTCGATCACAATCGACATTCCCGATAACGCAACCGTCGTTCAGGAAAAACCAAAAATCATTCTGAAAGACAAGCCTCCGGTCAACAAATTTATTTCTGCAGGCAAATTCAGCAAACTTATTAAAACTCCGGCACCCGACATGCAAAAGAACACGTTCTCCGACACACACACACAAGGGGCGTTGATAAAGAAGCGTTCACAAGCAATTCGCCGCTGTCCGAACGAAAGTATTTTCGGAGATGCGTTCCGCATTTTATTTTGCGGCGATCTCATTTTGCTCGAAGATCAAGTCAAGAATGCTTACACCGGTTCCGGCTACGATTTTTCGTCGCTGTTCGAGTACACGAAACGATATATTCAAGCGGCGGATTTTGCGATCGGAGTTTTCGAGGGACCGTGCGGCGGAACCCGGCGATTGTATTCGCAAAGCAACTACGGCGATAAAGTGCCGCTGTATCTGAATTATCCCGACGAATTTGCCGATGATGTCAAAAATGCCGGATTCGATCTCGTAACACTCGCGACCAATCACGTGCTCGACATGGCTGAAGACGGTGCCAAAAGAACGATTGATATACTCGATCAAAAACAACTGCCGTATGTCGGAGCATATCGCGATCCTTCCGATAAAAATGAACGGCGCATCAAAATTATCGAAAAGGGCGGGATCAAAATGGCGATCCTTGCGTATGCTTCTACTGTCAATCATTATGCGCGCGAGAATTTCATCGACGGCGAATATCAATATCTCATATCGGTGCTCGTACCGGGGAACAGTAAATACTACGAAGAAATTCGCGAGCGGGTTCGCGCGGATTTCGAGACGGCGAAGAGTTTCGCGCCCGATCTGATCATCGCGTTGCCGCATTGGGGCGTGCAGTTCACGGACGAGCCGAGTTCATTTCAAAAATTGTGGCGGCAGAATTTCCTCGAGTTCGGAGCCGACATCATTCTCGGCGATCATACGCATTCGGTTCAGCCTGCAGTGCTCGAGAATTTCAACGGCAGAATGACTTACACTCTGTATTGTCCGGGCAATTACGCAAACATCTATCGCGGTCATGACGGCGATGCCACCGCCATGGCAGAAGTGTACATCGATCGAAAGACCAAAAAACCGATCGGCGGCGCGATCATTCCGATGTGGACGCAATCGCCGTTTGGCGGAAATTACCGCGCGCTTCCGATCTTTGATATTGTCAATGATCCGAAGCTCGGAAAAGAGATCAGTACCCGCGACATGGAACGCGTCGAGGAAATTCAAAAACATGTCACGCGCGTGATGCTCGGCAAGGAACTCGATCTGAATTTGTTGCAGGAAAGATATTATCACGATGCTGAAGGATTCATGCGCTCGTCGACTTCACCGCTCGAAATTACGGATGCAATGAAGTCGGGAGTTTTTTATCGACTGTTGACCGGTGTCAAAGGCGTTTGCTTCGTCGGCGATTCGGTCACGGAAGGAACGATGAACGGCGGCGTGCCGTGGTACGAGCCGATTGAGTATTTGATTGAAGGCAATGTTTTCAATTGCGGTTGGGGCAATTGCACGACAAAGCGATTGCTGAAAAAGCATCTTGCCGAGATCACGTCCGCCGAAGCGGAATTGTTTGTGATCGCAATCGGTTGCAATGATGTTCGCTATCGCAATCCCGAAGTATGTGCAATGGAGGCGGCGGAGTATGTCGAACAACTGAAAGGGCTCCGCGCGGAGATTTTCAAAAAGCGTCCTTCGGCAAAATTTTTGTTCATTGCGCCATGGGTTTCGACGGACGGAGATCGCATCAGCAAACTCGGTTATGTCGACAAAATAAAAATGAACGCGGAATATACGGCGGCGTTGAAAAAAATGTGCGCCGAATTCGGCGATGCCTTCATCGATCCGACGGCTTATATTCAACAACGACTGAATTTGTATCCGCGTTCAAAATACCTTCGCGATTGGATACATCCGAATGCAACCGAAGGCGTTCGATTTTATTCCGAGGCGGTCATGATGAGCTGAGCTCGGACGCCGCGTTCAGCAATGCGATCATCGCGTGCTCGAAAGTCAAACCGCCCTGCAAATACACCGCAAACGGCTTGCGCAACGGGCCGTCCGCGCTCAACTCAATCGACGCGCCCTGCACAAACGTGCCCGCCGCCATGATCACTTGATCTTCATACCCCGGCATATCCCACGGCTCCGGTGCGGCGAACGAGTCGACCGGCGGGGTTGATTGGATCGCGCGGCAAAAGGCGATTAATTTTTCCGGCGAGCCGAGCTCGATTGCCTGAATGATATCTCCGCGCGGAGCTTCGACTGACGGACTTGTTTTATATCCGAGGCGAGTGAATAATTCTGCCGCGAAGATTGCCGCCTTCAATGCTTGCGCCGTGACGTGCGGGGCGAGGAACAAGCCTTGAAACAGCAAACGCCCGTCGCCGAGAGTTGCGCCGAGTTCATCGCCCATGCCCGGTGCCGTCAATCGAAACGACGCCGCCTCGACGAGCTCGTTCCGTCCGACAATGTAGCCGCCGGTCGGAGCGAGTCCGCCGCCGATGTTTTTGATCAGACTGCCTGCCGCGATATCCGCACCGACTTCGATCGGCTCGCGCGGCTCGACAAATTCGCCGTAACAATTGTCAACGAACGTCACGATATCGGCGTTCATTTTTTTTACGCGCAAACAAATCTCGCCGATCTCCGCAATCGAAAGAGCCTCGCGCATCGAATATCCTCTCGAGCGTTGGATCATCACGACGCGAGTCTTCGGCGATAAAATATTTTCAATGCCGTCGAGATCGACTCGCCCGTCGCGCAACGGCAATTCGCGATATCCGATTCCGAACTCTTTCAGCGAGCCGCGCGCCGGAGTTGCATGTCCGATCACGGTTTGCATGGTGTCATAAGGCGCGCCCGTCAGCGAGATCACTTCATCGCCCGGGCGGAGCAATCCGAACAGCACCGTCGCGAGCGCATGCGTACCGCTCACGAATTGCGTCCGCACCAACGCCCGCTCCGCGCGGAAGATTTTTGCAAACAACTCGTCGAGCTTCTCGCGTCCGATATCGCCGTAAGCGTAGCCGGTTGTCGGAGAAAAATGCGCGGCACTCAATCGAGCTTCGCGCATTGCCTCGAGCACTTTCTTCGTGTTGTGTTCGGAAATTTCATCGACGCGGCGAAATTGCTTTTCAACCGCGCCGAGCACTTCATTTTTGATCGTCGTGATATTCATCAATCTTCTTTTTTCGACAGCAATTCGTAATCGCCGTCCGGCAGAAGTTGCCATGTTTCATCCGCCGCCACGGACATTTTCGTCACGACATTGATATTCTTCACATCGCTCTGATCGAAAAATCTTTCTGCCTGTTCGAGAGTTTTGCCGCCGTGCATCTTTCTTTCGATCAGCCGCTCTTTCAGCAATTCCGGTTCGGCTTTGATGAAGACGGAGTAATCGGCAAGCGCGCGAATGTTCGTCCATTTCGGATTGCGCAGGAGCAGGTAATTGCCCTCGAGCAGAATGATATCGCATTCGATCGAAACGGCGTCGGGAATTACGAGATCGGAAGAGCGTCGTGTAGGGAAA
>CALGGX010000391.1 GCA_937916025.1 uncultured Selenomonadales bacterium | reverse complement strand
TCAGACGTGTGCTCTTCCGATCTAATTATCAACGGGAGGTTGGATGACATGCAAGAACTGATGCAAAAGTTCGGACGCTTCTTGAGTGCAATGGTCATGCCGAATATCGGCGCGTTCATTGCATGGGGCTTCATTACGGCACTGTTTATTCCGGCCGGCTGGATTCCAAACGAGAGTCTGGCAGAAATGGTCGGACCTATGGCGAAATGGCTGTTGCCGCTTTTGATCGGCTTCACGGGCGGCGAGGTCGTCAACGGACATCGCGGCGGTGTGGTCGGCGCAATCGCCACGGCAGGCATCATCGTCGGAACCGATATTCCGATGTTCATGGGCGCAATGATCATGGGACCGATCGGCGGTATCGTGATCAAAAAATTCGACGAGGCAGCGCAAGACTCGATCCCCGGCGGCTTCGAGATGCTCGTCAACAATTTTTCTGCCGGTATTCTCGGCGGTGCGTTGGCATGCGTCGCGTACTTGGTAGTCGGACCGCTCGTCACGAGTTTGACAGGCGGCTTGGGCGGCGCGGTCGGCGCGATCGTCAACGCCGGACTTCTGCCGCTCGTTTCGCTCGTTGTCGAACCGGCGAAAATCCTGTTCCTCAATAACGCGATCAACCACGGCGTATTCACTCCGCTCGGCATGCAACAGGTTCAAGAGATCGGCAAATCCGTGTTCTTCATGATTGAGTCAAACCCCGGTCCCGGCTTCGGCGTGTTGCTTGCTTACACCCTGTTCGGCGTCGGCAACGCAAAAGCCTCCGCTCCCGGCGCGTTGATCATTCACTTCTTCGGCGGTATTCATGAAATCTATTTCCCCTACGTTTTGATGAAACCGACTCTGATCCTCGCGGTCATGGCGGGCGGCGTCGGCGGCGTTTTCACCTTGACGCTTCTCAACGGCGGTCTTGTGGCACCGGCGGCTCCGGGCTCTTTCATCGCAATCATGGCAATGACGGCTCCGGGCGCGTATTTCGCAAACATCGCGGCAGTCGCGGTTGCGGCGGGTGTGAGCTTCGCGGTTGCGTCCGTGTTCATCAAAGCGACTGCAAAGGCTGATGCCGAGGGCGAAGATTCGCTCGAAGCGGCGCAGGCTAACATGAAGGCAATGAAGGCGGCATCGAAAGGCGTTGCCAACGAGAAGCAGGTTGCCGGTAAGGATATTAAATTCATCGTGTACGCTTGCGACGCGGGCATGGGCTCGAGCGCACTCGGCGCGGCGGCTCTTCGCAAAAAACTCCATAAAGACGGTTATAACAACATTACGGTCAAAAACTTCGCAATCGGCAACATTCCGAAAGACGCGCAAATCGTCGTCTCGCATGAGAAATTGATGCAACGCGCGATTGACGACTCGCCGCAAGCCGAACACATTTTCGTCAAAGATTTTACTCGCAACAACGTTTATGATATGATAAGCGAACGTTTGAAGGGCGTGGAGACTTCGGAAGCTCCGGCGGAAGCGGCTCCGGAAGAGAAAGTCAAAGAAGGCGTGCTGTTGATGGAGAACGTGGTCGTCGGTTGCGCGAGCGTCTCGAAAGAAGATGCAATCCGCGCGGCGGGCGAGCGGCTCGTCAAGAGCGGCTACGTCGATACTCCGTACGTCGAAGGCATGCTTGCGCGTGAGCGCGACATTTCGACTTACATCGGCAAGGGCATTGCGATTCCGCATGGCGAGAACGCGGTCAAGCAATACGTCAAAAAATCCGGCATCGTGGTCATGCAATATCCGAACGGCGTGCAGTTTGCGGACGGCAACGTGGCGCATCTGATCGTCGGCATCGCCGGCAAAGACAACGATCATCTCGCGATCCTAGCAAACATCGCAATGACGATGGACGAATGCTCCGACGAGCAACTCGACAATCTTTACAAGACAAAAGATCCGAAAGTTCTCTACGACATGTTTACGAAGTAATTGATTGGAGGCTGAAAACATGAAGAAGGCTGTACACTTCGGAGCCGGCAATATCGGTCGCGGCTTCATCGGACTGTTGCTGTCGAAGGCGGGCTATCACGTGACGTTTGTCGACGTTGCCGCGTCTCTCGTCGATGATATCAACGAACTCGGCAAGTATTACGTGCAGATCGTGGGCGACGACCCGCAACGCATTCTCGTCGAAAACGTCAGCGCAATCAACAGCAATACAAATCTCGATGCATTGCTCGATGCGATCACGGAAGCAGACATTGTGACGACGGCGATCGGTCCGAATATCCTGAAATTCATCGCGCCGAACATCGCAAAAGGTCTCGTCAAGCGCGTCGAAGTCAATCAGACGCCGCTCAACATCATCGCGTGCGAGAACATGGTCGGCGGCTCGACGGCATTGAAAGGCTTTGTCTATGATAATCTTCCGGATTCGGCGAAGGCAAAAGTCGATGAATTGATCGGTTTCCCCGATGCGGCGGTCGATCGGATCGTGCCGTTGCAGAAAAATGAAGAGAAGCTCCTCGTGCAAGTCGAGCCGTACGCGGAATGGGATGTCGACTCGACCGGCATTAAGGGTGAAGCTCCGGTGATTGAAGGCATGACGCTCGTCGACAATCTGAATGCTTACATCGAGCGCAAACTCTTCACCGTCAACACCGGGCATGCGTCGATTGCATATCTCGCGTATCAAAAAGAGATTGCGGACATCAGCTCGGCAATGAAGAATGCGGACGTAGTCGAAATGGCGCGGCGCGTTTGGAAAGAGACCGGCACGCTTCTGATCGACAAGTACGGCTTTGAGCCCGAGAAGCATTGGAAGTATGTCGAGACGACGGAGAGTCGCTTTGCAAATCCGTTCCTGTCGGACGAAGTGACGCGCGTGGCTCGCGGACCGGTACGGAAGCTCGGTCCGAAAGATCGGCTCGTGTCGCCGGCATCTCAATTGCTCGAGCGCGGCAAGGTTCCGGAAGCATTGACGACCGTGATCGCGGCGGCGTTGAAATTCGATTACAACGGCGATAAAGAAGCCGTCGAAGTACAAGAGTATATCAAGGCGAACGGAATGGACGCGGCGATCACGCACTTCACGGGCGCGGCGGCAGACTCCGAGCTCTTCAAATTGATCAAATCGAAAATTTGATCGGCGATCAATCGTCGATTTTCTAATATTTCTCTGACAAACCAATTCTCCCTATGATGAAAAACTCCGCAAAACTCGAGCAATCGAGCCGCGCGGAGTTTTTCGCATTGTCGTTGCAGGAATTTGTTCGATCAAACAGAAATGTTTACGGACGAAAGGAGGTGATTGAAACATGCAAATGAATTGGAATCAACATTATCTTCGATTATACAATTCCGGCGGCAAAACGTACTACATCATTCGGCGAAGAGATCAATTGGTCGGCTTATTCTCGAATTACATCGTATTTGCCGGACAAATTCGTTTCGCCTTGCAAAACGGTTGGTTGCCCGTCATCGACATGAAGAATTATCCGAACATGTATCTCGATCCGAAATTGCTCGGCAAAGTCAATTCATGGGAATATTATCTTTTCGCGGCGTAAGACCCCGCCCTTTAGGGCTGGGGATATAAGGCGCATTCTTTGTAAATAAA
>CALGGX010000390.1 GCA_937916025.1 uncultured Selenomonadales bacterium | reverse complement strand
TAAAGCCCGACAACGTTTCGTTTGCGGATGGTGCGGCGTCACCGGCTCCGGCGGCAGCTCCCGCTCCAAAACCTGCGCAATCTTCCTCCGACAGCGGCTCGGCAATAAAAAAAGGAGGCTATGATACCTCCAAAAAGATCACCGAGCAGTCGTCCGGCTCGTTCATGGCGAAGATCGGTCAGTTCATGGGCGGCGTCGTTGCGATTTTCTATCAAGCCGGACGTGACAGTATAAACACAATGATTCGCACGATTCTTCCATTCATGGCGTTCGTGTCGATGTTGATCGGCGTCATCCTCGGCAGCGGCATCGGCGACGTGATTGCGCAATTGCTTTCACCGCTCGCCGGCAATATCGTCGGTCTTGTGATCCTGTCGTGTATCTGCTCGTTCCCGTTCCTGTCGCCGTTCCTCGGTCCGGGCGCGGTTATCGCACAGGTTATTGGAACGTTAATCGGAGTACAAATTGGAGCCGGAAATATTCCGCCGCATCTTGCTCTGCCTGCGCTGTTTGCGATCAATGCTCAGTGCGCTTGCGACTTCGTACCGGTCGGGCTTGGGTTGGCCGAAGCACAAAGTGAGACGGTCGAAGTTGGGGTGCCTTCGGTACTTTATTCACGATTTTTAACCGGGCCAATTTCAGTTTTGCTGGCGTGGGTCGCAAGTTTTGGATTGTATGAGTCGTGATTCGATCTCGAGCGGTTGAAGGGAGAGTTGCTCGGATGCGGCAGTTTGTTGAGAGGAGGCTTTAGCGGCTTCGGCGGCGGCTCGACGTTCGGCACAGCGTTTACGTTGTGACTCTGACATCTTACGTCGAGTTTCTTCAGAACGTTTGAGTCCACGATGTGCAGCTCCCATGTTAGCTCGTGCTTCCGGAGTGTGTTTGCGCCCACGATTTGCTGCTGCTGTCTTTGCGACAGCTTCTGCTGAAGGTTTACGACCACGTTTTGAAGCTGATATTTTTGCACAAACCTCGGGCGGACGTTTGCGTCCTTTGGTCGGCATTGGAATGCCCGCCGCGCGGCGTTCGGCATGAAATTTTTGCTGAGCTGCCGACATGTTTGCACGAGCCTTTTCCGAACGTTTCATGCCACGATTGGCCGCTGCCGTCTTTTCAATAGCTTCTCTGGAATTTTTGTGACCGCGAAGTTTCGCCGATATTTTTGCGCAAGTCTCCTTCGAGCGTTTGTGCCCTTTAAGCCCTTCGCCGCCATCAGTGAGATTGTAGCCGTTCGGATTCTTCGTTTTGAGCTCTTTGATCCAGTACTGCTCCCAGTAGTTAAGCTCTGCGAGGGTGAAGCACACTTCGATCACCTCGACTGTGAAATTTGCCCAACCGTGCCGGTGAATCGCTTTGTCGATGAGACACGTCTTATGACGTCGATGCTCATCAATTCTTTCCTCGAGAGGACGTTGCGTTTGACCGACGTACTGATACCCGTTGATCATGTTTGTGAGCAAGTAGACCACCATCATATACATTCCGCCTTTCGCGTTTGACACGCGGCACCGGAGCTGTTAAAATAACCGAACAGCCTCCGGGCGTGTCACAGAGTTGTTTTACGATCCTCAGTGTAACACGTCAGAGGCTTTTTTGCAAGCCAAAACCGGCTCACCACATCAGAGCCATCAATATAAACATCGGGCGAAGGCGCGCGGGACGACTCCCCCAAGCCTCGCGCGCGCCCAGCCCTCTGTCAGACACATTCAAGATTGGAGGAATTTTCAGTGTCTCAGAAGTATTATACCACAAAGGTCGTCGAGATTGGCGGTCAAGTCGCAGATTTTATCGCGGCGGCGAAAATGATCGTCATGTTCGACAATGAAATGTCGAAAACCCTGCCGGAACTGCGCGATGCCTGCATACTCCACTCCGACGCAAAACTTACCGATACGATCAAAGTCGGCGATGTCCTCAAGATCGGCGGCGCGGAAGTCAAGATCCTTAAGGTCGGCACCGAAGTTCAGAAAAATTGCCTGAACCTCGGACATTTCACAATCAAGTTCGACGGCGGCGAAGGCGATCTGCTCGAAGGCAGTGTGCACGTCGAAGACAAACCGATCCCCGATGTCAAAGTCGGCGACGAAATCGCCATGTACAAAGAAGAAGTCAAAGTTTCTGCAGACGGCTCGTGGCTCGGACTTAAAGGCAAGACGGCAGTCGTCACCGGCGCGGCGAGCGGCATCGGCAAGGCAGTCGCGCAGGCATTCCTCGACAACGGCGCGAACGTCGTCGTTTGCGATGTCAATCCGAACGAGCCGACATTCAATACACGCGAGGACAGCGGCGAGATGCTCTACGTCGTCACGGACGTCACCAATCCTGCCGCCGTCGATGCAATGGTGCAAGCCGCCGTCAAACGCTTCGGCAAAATCGACGTGCTCGTCAACAATGCCGGCATCAACATGCCCTGCCTGCTCATCGATCCGAAAGATCCGCACGGCAAATTCGAGCTCAATGAAAAGGTTTACGACAGAGTCACCGGCATCAACATCAAAGGCGTCTATCTCGTCGCGCAGGCTGTCGGTCACGTGATGATCAAAAACGGCGGCGGCGTCATCATCAACATGAGCTCCGAATCCGGACTCGAAGGCAGCGAAGGACAGAGCATTTACGCGGCAACGAAAAATGCCGTCAACTCGTTCACCCGTTCATGGGCGAAAGAGCTCGGCAAACATAACATTCGAGTGGTCGGACTTGCGCCCGGCATCATGGAAGCAACCGGACTTCGTACTCTCGCGTATGAAGAGGCACTTGCTTACACGCGCGGCATTACCATCGACGATCTCCGCAAGGGCTATTCCTCGACGAAGACGACTCCGCTCGGCAGAAGCGGCAAACTCACGGAAGTCGCAGATACCGCCGTTTTCCTCGCAAGCGATCGGGCCAGCTACATTCACGGCGTCACGCTCAACGTCGCCGGCGGCAAAACTCGCGGTTGATTTTCATAAAAACTCACCTCCCCTCAAACCAATCCCCTATGTACAATTTTCTGCTCCGTCGAAAGGCGGGGCTTTTTTTTATTGCAACGAACATGGAATTGCTTTACAATAACAATCGGAGGTGATAACAAAATGCCGGATTATCTTACAACCGCCGCGACTTTCAAATGCAAGGCAAGTCCGGCGGTAAGTTTCAGGATCATCGAGAACGGCAATCGACATGTAACTTATAACGGAAGTTTGGTTTTGACAGACGGAGTGAAAAATATCAGACAAAACGCATTTTACGCATGCAGAAAGCTAAAGACAGTCGAGATGGCCGACACTGTGAAAAAGATAGGCTACGCGGTATTCGAAGCGACGGGCATCAGAGAGATAAAGATTCCGGATAATGTGGAAAAGATCGAGAGCAGG
>CALGGX010000389.1 GCA_937916025.1 uncultured Selenomonadales bacterium | reverse complement strand
GGCGATTGCGTTTGACGATTGACAACGCGCGGCGGGCGTGATATCATTCAAGCGTGGATTTAGAAATCTACGCGAATGACATTCATGCAGCAAAAAAGAACCCTCGGGAGTCGCAATCCCGGGGGTTTAGTAATTTCGGACATTGTCGCCGTCCTCAGCCGAGGATCAGCTTCACGGCGTAATCGATTGCCTTGCAGATGTAATTTTTTTCGATCATATATTTCAATCAGCCGAGAGTGCCGTGTTGTTTGACGTAGTTGATCAAACCTCCGGCGTTGGCAATGTCCTGCACGAAGCCCGGGAGCGGATGCGAATGAAACACGTCGCCGGTCGTAATGTCTTTAATCGTGCCGGTCGCCGTGTCGATTTTTAGAACATCATCCGCGCGGATTTTTTCGACGTCGTCACCGATCTCGAGGAGCGGCAGACCGATGTTGATGCCGTTACGATAGAAAATGCGCGCGAAACTCGCCGCAATAACGACAGGAATGCCCGAGGCTTTAATTGCAACCGGCGCGTGCTCGCGCGAGGAGCCGCAACCGAAATTCTTGCCGCCGACCATGATATCGCCCGCCTTGACATTGACGGCAAACGACTCGTCGATGTCGACCATGCAATGTTTTGCGAGCTCGGCGGGATCGAACGTGTTCAAGTACCGCGCGGGAATGATCACGTCGGTATCGATGTTATCGCCGTACCGCCACACTTTACCTTCGATTGTCATATCAAAGCACCTCCGATGAAATGTTGCCGGTAACGGCGGAGCAGGCGGCGACAAGAGGTCCCGCGAGATAAACTTCGCTGTCGACATGCCCCATGCGTCCTCTGAAATTGCGATTGGTGGTCGAAACGCACCGTTCTCCGGCGGAGAGAATTCCCATGTAACCGCCGAGACACGGTCCGCATGTCGGCGTGCTGACGACGCAACCGGCATCGATGAAAATGTCGAGCCAGCCGCGATGCATAGCCTCTTTATAAACGGCAGGACTGCCCGGGATTACGATACAACGAACGTCGGGATGAACCTTGCGATTTTTGAGAATTTCTGCGGCGGTTTGAAGGTCTTCGAGTCTGCCGTTGGTGCAGGAGCCGATCACGACTTGATCGATTTTGAGATGCGAGAGTTCGGTTGCGGGTTTGACGTTCTCGGGCAGATGCGGGAGTGCGACGACCGGCACCAATTCCGACAGATTGATCTCGATCGTTTCGGAATAATGCGCGTCGTCATCGGGATTAATCGGCGTATAATCCTGCAGAACTCTGCCGTCGACGTATTGTTTCGTAATTTTATCGAACGGGAAAAGCCCCGCCTTGCCGCCGGCTTCGATAGCCATGTTCGAGATCGTCAAGCGATCGGTCATTGACAATTCGGCAATGCCTTCGCCGGTAAATTCGAGTGCTTTATAGAGTGCGCCGTCCACGCCGATTTTTCCGATCAAAGTCAAAATGACGTCTTTGCCGCAGACGTTTTTCGGTTTTTTGCCGACGAGCTTGACGTTAATCGCCTCGGGGACTTTAAACCACGCCTTGCCGGTGGCGAGCCCGACGGCGAGATCGGTAGTACCGACGCCCGTCGAAAATGCATTGACGGCACCGTAAGTGCAGGTATGCGAATCCGCGCCGATGATCAGCATGCCCGGTCCGACAATGCCGAACTCGGGCAAAATGACGTGTTCAATGCCGACGCGACCGGCTTCGTAATAATGTTTGATGTGATTTTTTTTGGCGAAATCGCGCATGATCTTTGCGAGATCGGCGGATTTGATGTCTTTCGACGGTTGAAAATGATCGGGGATCAGCGCGATCTTATTCCGATCAAAGACGGGCATACCGGTCTTCTCGAATTCTTTGATTGCGGGCGGACCGGTGACGTCATTTGCCATGACGAGATCGAGTTGCCCGACGACGAGTTGCCCCGGCTCGACGTGTTCGAGTCCGGCATGGCTCGCCAATATTTTTTCGCTCATATTCATGATATCAACTCTCCCAAAACGTAAAAATCAATGATCTCTCGACAGGAGATAACTCGCCAATTCGCGGAGGAAATCCGCCTCGTGTCCGAACGGCTTAAGCGCATCGAAAGCGTCCTTGACGGGTTGCCCCGCCAATTGCCGCGCGTCTTCGAGCGATGTGAGCGTGACGTACGTCGATTTTTGATTGCGCTCGTCACTGCCGACGGGTTTGCCGAGTGCTTTTTCGTCGCCGACAAAATCGAGAATATCATCAGTGATCTGAAATGCCAAACCGAAATTTTCGGCATAAGCAGTCAAAGCGCGGAAGTGCTCGTCGGACGCAGCGGCGAGTATCGCTCCCGATCGAATTGCCGCGCGGAACAATGCGCCGGTTTTTCCGAGATGCATTTTGCGGAGCGTATCGAGGTCGATCTTTTTTCCTTCCGATTGCAGATCGATTGCCTGTCCGCCGACCATGCCGCTCATCCCGACGGCTTGACTGATCTCGTCGACAACGGCGAGGATTGTCGCATGCATTACGCCGCGTTGTCGAAGCATGACTTCAAACGCAAGCGTCAACAGCGCATCACCGGCGAGAATCGCCATTGCTTCTCCGAACACCTTGTGATTTGTCAATTTGCCGCGCCGATAATCGTCGTTATCCATTGCCGGCAGATCGTCGTGAATGAGCGAATAGGCATGAATCATTTCGACGGCAGCGGCGGTCGTCAAAAATTTTTCGCCGGACTCGTTGACGGCATCGGCAGCCGCCATCAGCAATATCGGACGCAATCGCTTGCCGCCGCTGAACAAACTGTATTGCATCGACTCGCGCAATGTTTGATCGATTGACGGAGTGCGGTTGAGTTCCAATTGCAATTCTTCCTCGAGAAGCCGCCTTCGCCTCCGCCACATTTCGTTGAGCATCAAAACAATCACCTCAATTGATACAAAAAAAGAGTTAGGAGCATCGACTTCCTAACTCTTGGAGCTCGAAACGATTCAATCGGACTCCGGCTTTAAAGACTTGGATATGGCGTCGAGAATGCCGTTGACGAACCTGCCGGAGTTGTCGGTGCCGTACTTCTTTGCGAGCTCAACCGCCTCGTTGATTGCCACGCCGAGCGGAACTTTGACCTCGCTTCGATCGAAATGTATCTCGAAGACGGCAAGCCGAAGTATATTTCGATCGGCGGACGCGATTCGTTCGATCGTCCAGCCTTTTTTCAAATGTCGTGAAATGATCTCATCGATGGCTTCGAGATTGGCTCGCGTCCCCTTGACGACATTTTGTACGTAATTCCGATTGCCTTCGGTGAGTTTTCTGCCTTCTTCAAATACGGTATCAAGGGCATGTTGTTCATATAATTCGCGTTCGTCATCTTCGCCGTGGTTAAAATCGAGCTGAAAGAGTGCTTTGAAAGCAACTTCTCGAGCAAGAGTGCGACTCATACTGTTAAAACCTCCGAATCAGCGTCGAAGTTTGCTTGACAGAACGGCGTCGAGCTTTTCGAGCGTTTTATTGAAGAAATCATCACCGCTGTCGATTTTGGAACCGACATACAATCCGAGCATTCCGCAACCGAGCGAAAACATTGTGTTGAAAAATCCGAACGCCATCACGGCTGCTCCGAGCCCCATTCCGATGCAAAAACCCAATTTCTGATTGCGCTGCGTCTCGAAGAATTCCTTCGTGAGAAGTTTTAATTCTTGCCACATGAGATCACCGCCTTAGACAACGCGTTGCTTGCGCTCGCCGATTGCATTGGTAATGTCCGTCACCTTGACTTCAACCGGAACTTCGGGAATCAGCAACGCGGCTTCGATTGCGCTGTTGATGGCATTTGAAGCATTTTCGCTTACAACCGGCGCGGCATATCCATGCCCGAGTACAATCGTCAATCGGATTGCGATCGAACCGGTTTTGTCTTTGAAAATGGCAGCTTGCGATTCTCGAACGCCGTTGACGGTAAGCGCGGCGCGCTCGGAGATACGTTGAATTGCGTCAATGGCGACTTTGACTTCGCCCGACATGCCTTTTTGCAGAATGATCTCATCGTCCGCGAGCGTCAATTGATCTTGCTCGACTTCATCCGTTGATACAAACACTCTGCTCAACAGGAAAAGCGATAATAAAAACATTACGGCGAGCCCGACGAGCATCTCGGGTTGTGCCAAAAGGAATTTTAATGACGGTTCCCAGAAATTGGAAGGCATCACGTCGAGACACGCGCATGCCAGAATTACGACGACCGAGCCGGTGACGAGGGTGTAGAGAAGCAGAAAAAGGCGGCTGATGATCCCCAATGACTTTTACCTCCTTCTCTAACTGACAATCGAACGTTTTTTCTGATCAACGGACGCGAGTTTCCTCGGTTTTGATTTCTTCTTCGGGGAAGTTGACGCCTTGAACATGAACATTGACTTCAACGACGGAAAGACCGGTCATTGTTTCAATCGCCTGTTTGATATTCTCTTGAGCCGCGAGCGCGACGTCGGGAATGCGTACGCCGTATTTGACAATGACGTAAAGATCGATGGCGGCTT
>CALGGX010000388.1 GCA_937916025.1 uncultured Selenomonadales bacterium | reverse complement strand
AACGCCTGACGATCTTGCTCGCTCTTGTCGATGTCTTTGATGAACTCCCGATCGATCTTGACCACATTCGCCGGCAGTCTTTTTAAGATGTCGATCGACGCAAAACCCGTGCCGAAGTCGTCAATCGCAAACGCAATCCCGCGATCTTTCAGTCCGGTTACGACTTTGATCAGCTTATCCATGTCGAGCAATCGACAGCCCTCGGTGATCTCCAAACACAAATTCTTCGGCGGAAATTTCAGCTCGTCGATGATCCGCAACAGCATATCGGAAAAATCTTCTTTTTCGAGCTGAACATACGAGAGATTGACATGCATCAGCACGTGCGGATATCGCTTGAAAAAGCGCACGCCGTCTTTCATCGCCTGCCGCAAAATCCACTCGCCGAGCTCGGGGAAGATCGCATCTTCTTCGAGAATCGGCACGAATTGATACGGCGGAACTTCTCCGTACGGTTCGCCGCGCCAACGCAACAATGCTTCCATTGCCGTGAGCCGCTCCGTGTTCGTGTCGACGATCGGCTGATAGCACAGGTAAAAGCCCTTGCAACCGTCGATGACGCTGTCGCGAATGACGTTGATCTTCTCGAGCGCGCGCCGATTGTCTTCATTCATGCTCAATCGGAAGGTCGAGATGTCGCCGTGCCGGTTCTCTTTCGAGTCTTTGTAGGCGTAATTCAAACACGAGTACACCGTCTTCTCGCTCACTTGAAAGTGATTGAGTTTGATCTGCCCGCCGTTGATGATCAAATTATGTCGAACGGCATCGACGTAAAAACCGCTGCGAAGTCGGAGCTGAATTTGCCTGTATAATTCCGCCGTCCATTCTTCATCGGAATCCTTGACAATGATCGTGTATTTCGGACCTTCCATGCGATAGACGACGCCGTTGTTCTCCGAGAAGATTTTTTTCAACATCCGACCGAACTCCTGCAATACATGATTGCCGTGATTGTAGCCGCGCATGTCGTTGATGTTGGTGAAATTGTCGAGCCCGATCAGCAGAATGATGCACTCTTCGTCTTCGCTCATCATTGCCGACAGGTCTTGGAAGAAACCGTACTGATTGCGCAAACCCGTCACCGGATCCATATGCGAGAGAATTTCATGATCTTTGATGATGCCGCCGATGAAATCCGGATTGCCGTCTTCGTCCGGAATCACAAAGCCCTTGTTCGTCGTCAAGGAATACGTGCCGTCCTTTGCGCGAATGCGATATTGCATTTCATAGAACGGCAGGTTGCCTTCAATCAGCGCATTCATGCATTCGGTGTACCGCTCGCGATCGTCCGGATGGATCATATTGATGATCTCATGCGCGCCGTTATCGATGTACTCGCCCGGCAATCCGAAAACATCCACCGCCGTCGCCGACCAGCGCGTGACTTTCATTTTCACGTCGTAAATCAAAATGTAGGTGCCGTCGCCGACAATTGAAAAGCCCTCGAACAGACTGTCGAGCACATTTTTTCGACTGCTCGTGATCAATTTCGAGATGACTTTTTCTTCTTCCGCCGAGCGCAACTTCTCGCGAGTGAGCGCGCCGAGATTGACACGTTCTTTCTGCATTACGTCGAGCGCGAAGACGTAGAACGAATCGCCTTCGTCCGCCGATTGGATCAATCGCCCGTAATTTTCCAAAAAGCGCACGGTACCTTTCGCCGTTTTGATATGAAACTGAATATAATCGAAGTCATTCGACAGCGCGAGTTGCCGCTTTATGGTCGTTTGCACCGTCTCCCAATCTTCTTCCGCCACGCAACCTTTGAAGCTGTTGCCCGTGAAATTTCGGAGCTCCTCGAGTGACTCGCATTCGTATAAATGCAACAGCTGATTGTTGGCATAGAGAATTTCATAAGGCGGCTTGGCGCGATAAACCAAAAATCCTCCCGGCATGCCTTCAGACAATTGCGCGAGGCTGAAGCCGAGTTGCGCCCGATTGTTGTTCTCCATGTCCGGCTGAAAACGTCGAAAATGCGCGCGCCCGTTCATTTTGACGGCGTAAAGAGCCATGTCCGCATTCTGATACAAGTCTTGATACTCGACGCCGTGATTAGGATACATCGCATAGCCGATCGACATCGTGTAGGTGATCTGATGCCCGTGATAGATCAAAGACTTCGTCGAGTCGCTGAATTCTTTCAAAATGCCGTCGACGGCAACCGCGCTGACGTTTTTCAACATCGACAAAAATTCATCGCCGCCGATTCTCGCAACCAAGCCGTACGTCTGAAACGCCTCGCGCATTCGAGACGACGCGTCTTTCAATATCCGATAGCCGCATTCATGTCCGAACCGATCGTTGATCTGTTTGAAATTGTCGAGGTCGAGCAGAATTAATGCCGCGCGCCGCCCCTCCGAGTTGTTGAGATACTTCCGAATCAGCCCGACTGCCGTGCCGCGATTGTACAAACCGGTCAACGTGTCGCGCTCGACGAGTTGGATCATGTTCTCGTTCTTTCGGCGATAACCGTCGATGTCGAATGACAGGAAGAAGACATGAATGTTGGAACTCTCGCTCGACTCGCGCACTTGATACGCCGTGTGGAGATATCGCGGCTTGTCGCTGTGCTCGTCCGGGCGGCGGAGGAATTCCATTTCGCCGTTGCCTTTGCCGACGCGATAATCCGCCAGCAACCGATTGCGATCGAAAAACTTCTCGACATCCTCGCGCTTTTCATCGACGACCGTGTTCAGGATCATGTCTCGGAGCGTCTCGTCATACGATCGATCTTTGTAATTCGTCCTGCTGATGAGCCCCTGCTTGCCGAGATGAATGTAGAGGATTTTGTTGTCCGTCAAACTCGCCTCGACGTAAAACGAATTTTGCAGGAACTGCTCGAAGGAGCCGTAGCCGAGCGTCGTCGTGAATGCATGACTCGCAAGCAGGAGAAACACCGGATTGCCCGGCATATCGTAATACTCCGCGCCCATGCGATCGATCTCGGGCAATCGCCGCATTCGCTCCGCGTCAATTCCCCGCGCACAACATATGAAATACCGCCGCTTGTCGAAAACGATCGGAATCAACATGTACATTTGCCAACTGTAATTGCCGAAGCCGTCGCGCGTGCGAAAATAATCCGTGACGTGCGTGCTGCCGACCTCCCACACGCGATGATCGAGCGTCTCGATATTGAAGAATTCCATAAATTTGTGTCGATCCTCGAAATAAATGTTGCCTTCGGCGAAATTTTTGATCGACTGCTCGACGTTGCCCTTGACAAAACTCTCGCGATATCGAGCCGAATTGAGATAAACATTTTCTACTTCCGTGCCGTCATAGCTGAAAAGATCGACGCGCGAATACAGTGTGTAAACGAAGCGGAGGACGGTTTCTTTCTTCGCTTCGCGCTCGCGAGTGGCATTCACGCTGACGTGCTCGACAACGGCGAGGATCGCGGCGGTTTTCGTTTTCGGATTGAAGGCAATGCGGCGGAGGCGAATGTTGTTGAAGCCGTCGCTCGTGACGAAATCTTGCACGAATTCTTCATCGCTGCGCATTACCTGTTGCGCCGTGTTTTGTATTCTGACCGCAAACGATTGCGTCCGATCGTTGAAAACTTCTTCCGGCGTCGAGTCTTCATTCGAGCCGAGCGATTTGAATACGTTGCGAAAACTGTCGTTGAACATCAAAAACCGGAACTTCACGCCGTTGAACTCGATGATCGCCAGCGGCATTCGATTCGGCGATTCGATGTCGATTTCGTCGTAATGCACGGTCTGCATCGGCGTTTGCGAGAGCAAATTGACTCGCCCGATCGAATTGTAATACATTCGCGTATCGTCGTCTTCCGGCGCGCGCGTCAAATGCCGCGTCTGCTCGAGCGGCACCGGCTCGCCGAAATAATAACCCTGCGCCTTCTCGCAATTCACTTGCAACAAAAACTTGACGACTTCCTCGTCCGCCACGCCCACCATCAACGTCCGCAAGCCCATCTCTTTGATCATGTTCATGACATTTTTCAAGAGAATTTGCGAATACGCGTCGGAATGGAAATTGCGAAGAAATTGAATGTCGATTTTTAACAAATCCGGGCGGAACGCCTCGAGCACCGTCAGCGGCGAGTGATTGCGAGCAAAATTGTCGATCCAAATCTCCGAGCCCATCTCGCGAAATTGTTGCAACGCCCCGGCAACGAGTTCTCGCCGTTTGCCGCACAGTGCAGATTCTTTCACTTCGATGTTGAGCGCGCCGCGCGGCAGATCGTATTTCTTGATTGCGTTGGCAATCAGCGCGGGCATGTCCTCGATCTCGAAGTCGAGTTCCGAAAGATTGATCGAGATCGGCACCGTCACGACGTTTCGCTCGAGTCCGTAGCGAATGCCTTGACAGACATTGTCGATCATGAACGCGTCGAGCTTATGAATGAGCCGAGACTTTTCGAGAGCGGCAATGAATTTCGACGGCGGAAGCAGTCCGAGCTTCGGATCGAGCAAATGCGTCAGTGCTTCGTAGCCGCACAACCGTCCGCTCGCAACGTGAACGATCGGTTGGTAATAGACTTTGAACCGCCCGAGCATCAGTATTTCATTGAAATTTTTAATCAGAACTTCTTCCGACATTGAATACATCCCTTCACTTCGTTGGTCGAAGAAACTAATGCGTTTATTTTACAGTTTGTCGCCGGAAAAATCAACGCCGCGAAGACAAATTGCAAACATGAACCAATAAACGCGCATCGCGCCGAAACTCGTGTAAGTGTAATCCGTCAAACTGTAGAGCAGGAAGCCGAGCGTCGAGAAGAAGAGCATCATCGCATAAGAACTTTCTCGTCGACGCCACGCCCACATTAAAATGCTGCCGAACATGAAACAGTGCAGGGCGAGTCCGATCACTCCGGTCTCTGCCCAGAATTGGAGATAATTGCTGTGCGCATGACTTTGCCAACGCTCGCGCGCGTCCGGCAAAATGTATTCGTGCCGGTATTTCTGCTCGAAATTGCCGAAGCCGACTCCGATAATCGGATTGTCTTCGATCATTGCGAGCGCGCTTTTCCAGATCAGAACTCGCTCGGTCACGGACTGTTCGCTCGAAAAATTTCCGATCGAGTCGAAACGCGAGTGGAGTTGCGGAATGAAATTGACGAAAACGCCGAAGACGATCGCGAGGCTCAAGCCGATTGCGAAAAACTTTTTTGCGTCGCGGACGTAAAAAACAAAAGCGGTCGGCAAAACAATCAACATCGCCAGCCATGCGCCGCGCGTGTTGAGCAGAATGAACGCGCCGAGCGATACGATGAAGAACAGCCGACAGAGTACTTTGACATATGTCCGCTCCGCGCGGAGCGCGAGTATCAGATATATCGGGAGCAGGATGGTGTAGAGCAACGCGCTTTGCATGAATGCGCCGCGCAGGAATGTCACGGGGCGTTCGGAGCCGTAATATATCTGCAGGGCAACGACGATGTCATTCAACAGCAATGAAATCGCGAGGACGATCAACAGCCGATTGAGTTGCTTCTCGGTTTTGACAAACAGCGCGAGCGGAATGAACAGCAGCATGTTGTGGCTGAAATAGATCCAGTAAACGGACGAATCGGAAGAGTCCGGTACATGCCCCGAGTGGAATGCCGAAATGATCATCCAGCCGGTGAAGGCAAGCATCGGCATCAACAGGCGTTTGTGTTTGATTGCAAGATCCAAGACGCGTTGATCGGTAAAAGCGAGCACGAAGGTGACAAAAAAAATGATGCGAATGGAATTTCGACAGAGCGGCTCGGAAAGTCCGGAGGCGAGAGCGATTACGACGAAGAGCAAAAAAAATATTTTTCCGAGAACATTCAAATCGATCCGCACCTCCAAAAAAATCAATTGCCCTTCAAAGTTTCCGCCAGCGTCTCCATCATCTTGTTAACGTCAATCGGTTTTGCCAAATGCGCGTTCATTCCGGCGTCGAGTGCCGCCTTCACGTCTTCGGCAAATGCATTCGCCGTCATTGCAATGATCGGAATCGCCGCCAATTTCTTATCCGACAGCTTGCGAATTGCACGCGCCGCTTCGTAACCGTCCATCACCGGCATTTGAATGTCCATCAGCACGACTTGATAATCTCCGACTTTCGACGCCGCGACTTTGTCAACCGCCTCTTTGCCGTTTTCTGCCGTATCGACTTCAAAACCCGCCATTTCGAGCATCATCTTTGCGATCTCCCGATTGATCTCAATGTCGTCGACAAGCAACAGCCTTTTATGATTGAAATCGACTTCCGAAGCCGCCGAGTTCTCATCGGCGATCTCGCCTTCGAGATCCGGCTTCGCGTTGCTCAATTCCAACTGAACGTTGATGATGAACTCCGTGCCTTCATTCGGCGCGGTCTCGACATGAATTTTGCCGCCCATCAGATCGATGATGTTTTTCGTGATCGCCATGCCCAGTCCGGTGCCTTGAATTTTGCTGACCGTCGAGGTTCTCTCGCGCTCGAACGCCTCGAAAACCTTCGCCGCAAACTCGGGCGTCATTCCGATGCCGTTGTCTTTCACACGCAACTCGTAATTAGCAAAGCGTGAATTTGAAAATTCCCATGAATCGCCGAGCTGTTTCATTGTCACTTCGATCCGACCGCCTTCAGGCGTAAACTTGTACGCGTTGCTCAGCAAATTCAACAGCACGCGATTAAAACGATGATTATCGCAAATCACCATGCGATCGCTTATGCCCGACGTGTCGATGATGAACTCGATGTGTTTTGTCGTCATTTGCGAGCTGAACATGTCTTTGACTTCGGTCAGCATGCGAACGAGATCGGTGTCGACCGGCTCGAGTTCCATCTTGCCGCTCTCGATCCGACTCATCTCGAGCACGTCGTTGATCAATGCGAGCAGATGTTGACTCGACGCGCCGATCTTCTGCAGAAAATCTCGCAATTTGGTTGGAATTTCGTCCGGACAACGCGGACGAGTGCATGTCTTGCACGTATCCGACAGTTTGTTTGCAAGCTCGACGTAGCCGATTATCGCATTCATGGGCGTGCGTATGTCATGCGACATGTTGAATAAAAATGTCGTTTTCGCTTTGCTCGATTGTTCCGCGCGGTCGATGGCGGCAATCAGATCGACTTGCTGATGTTTGAGTTGCTCACTCTGCTCGGTGATCGTGATGAAATTTTCCGCGAGCTCCTGCTGTGCCGCTTCGCGCTCGATCGCCTGTCGATGTTGGAAGATGATCGACAATACCAAAATCAAGACAATGAAAAACGATACCAAAATCGATGCCGCCAGCCACGGACGACTCTTGATCATTTCCGTTATTGTCATGTTCTCGTAATGGCTGACGATCCATTTGCGGTCAAGCGCGGCGAGTCGACCTTCCTGTTGCATCTGAATCAGCACGGCATTTATCCGAACGCGGAGCATCGTATCCTCGGGATGCATTGCAAGCGTGCCGTAAACGTGCGTCACCGCATAACTCGGCTGAAAGTCGTCCAAGTCGAATTTCTCGAGAAAAGCGTTGCCGACTTGGATCGGGCAGATCGCAAATTCATATTCGCCGTTCTTGAGCCCCTCAAATATTTTTTCGTATGAGTTGACGTAAGAAACTTCATCGTCGAGTCCGAGCCCGGGCATGCGATGCAATGATGCCACACGACGCCCGTGAACGCTTAGGGCTGAACGTCAGCGACGCGGGACTATGGAACGGTTTCCAGCGGCCAGCCAATCTGCTACCCACCGATGAACGCTTCGACGAGATAGCCAATCTCTACTACGACGAGCTGACACGTCTCTACGGCAAGGCCGACTATTATTCGATGG
>CALGGX010000387.1 GCA_937916025.1 uncultured Selenomonadales bacterium | reverse complement strand
TCGAGATTTCGCTTCGTAGATCGTCGCCGTGAAGTCGATCTTCTCAACATCCGCCGGAACGCGTCCGAGATCAATTCTGATCTGCTCGACATCGCCGGAGCCGCCGGTTGTGCTGTCGCCGCTGTGCTCAACCGCTCCGCTCTTGTGTCGAAGATTGCCGTAAAACACAAAATCTTCATCGCTTTCGACACGTCCGTCCGCGCGGAGCAGAAATGCGGCGGTATCGAGATCGACATTCGAGCCCGCCTTCCAACCGAGCCCGACGAGCACTTTGTTCAGCAGAGGATTGCTTTTCGTCAGATCGATCTTCTGCCCCTTCGACAGTTTGATTGCCATTAATAATCACCTCGCAATATCAGAAAAAAAATCATTGATTATGCCGTCATCATTGGCGTAAAACTTGACGATTTTCTCAACCTTGAACGTGCCGCCGATATTGTCAATCGCCGCAAGCACGCAACGATATTCTTTGTTGCTCTCGTCGAGATTGATGACGAGATCGGGATTGCCCGGGCATTTGATCCGCAAAACGCCGTTCATTTCGATCCAATCGTTGTAAACTTTATCGACGCAAATGACGATGTGGTTGAATTTGTCGGCGAACTTGCCGTTAAGTCGAATGATGTCTCTGCCGCTGTCTTTTGCAATGTACGGTGCGCGATTGAAAAAACCGAGATCGTTGTCTTCCGGCATGAAATGCGTCATTCGATCGCCCCACGAAGTTTCGGCATCGTAAACGCAGTAGAAGCGCGGCGGATTTACCGAAAGACAAGTGAAAGAACAGTAGTTGGAGGTTTTCGCGTCGAACTCGAAGATGATCGAAGCGTAAGTGTCGCCGGATTTTGCGAGCTCGATCTGCTCCCATTTTTGCATTACGATCTCCGACGGCATTTTTGATGCAGCAGTCGGACTCGCCGAACTCGCGTTTTGATTGTCGCTCGAAACATTGACGCCGAAATTTCTGCAGAGTGCGGCAAGACCGCCGCTGAAGCCTTCGCCGATTGCGCTGAAATTCCATTGCCCCCGACGGCGATAAATCTTTCCGACCACGACCGCCGTTTCGACCGAAAATTTATTGCCGAGATCAAATCGAAGCAGTTCCCGATCGTTTTGTTCGTCGATGATTCGGATGTATGCGCCGCGTACTTTGCCGAAATTTTGTTTTCGCTTCGGCTGATTGTAAAATACAAAGTCTTCATCGGCAGAAATTTTACCGTCCGCGCGGAGCAGAAATGCGGCGGCGTCGAGATCGACTCCCTGCCCTGCCGTCCAACCGAGCCCGACAATGATTTTGCCGAGATTCGCATTGCCCTGCGCCAATTTGATTTTCTGCCCCTTCGCTAAACTGATTGCCATAAATGATCACCTCTTAAAAAAAATTTTTGTCGTCCGGCAAGCGACCGTCAACGTCGCGCTTCGGATATAATCGGCAGCATGGAGGGATTGACATGTTCGATGCAATTTCGAGATGGTTTCGGAAACGAATTATCACCGACGAGTTCATCATGAAAATCATCGACAAGACTTTGGATGAGTATCTCCGGCAGAATTACGAAATTTGCATCGTCGACGAACTGCCGCAAGAAATCATTGATGTTCAGCAGAATGCGCAAAACATGAGCGGGCTCGACAGTCAGAACGTAACCGCAATTACGTCGGCATTTATCGATGACGTGACCGACTTCGACGGCATAATTTTTTTCAGTCTGTCGACAATTCAAAGAGGTTTGACGGAGTACGGCATTTTCGATGGAATGGAATTCGTTCAGGCGATCGTCATACACGAGTGTCGGCACGCCGATCAGTTTGAATTTCTGCGTTCGCGCGGCGGTTCGGAGCTCATTCGGCGCGTAATGGAAGATCAGAAACAGGTGCCGTATGATTTAAGTATCGTCGAGATGGACGCGTATTACTATCAGTTCACGGGCGAGAGCATGGATTTTGAGAGCGTGTTTGCGGAGTATCTCTGCCAATCAGAACATCATGTTGGCGAAGAAGACGATGATCGGCAATGAGATGAGAGTGCGTTCGAGGAAGATGCCGAAGAGTCGTTTGATGTCGAGCCCGACGTTCGCCTTGACGATGATCGAGCCGACTTCGGTCAGGTAGATGATCTGCACGAGCGAGAGAACGGCGACGATGAAGCGCGTTTTAATAGGCGCGTCGACGCTGGTGATCAAACACGGAATGAACATGTCGATGAAGCCGACGAGAGTCGCGGGAGCCATTTGAAATGCGTCTTCGACATTCAGCAAACTCAAATACATGCCCATCGGATAAGACAGCCATTGGAAGATGGAAGTTTCGCCGGCGAGATAAGTGCCGACCGTGCCCCATGCAATGACGATCGGGATCAGATCGAAAATGATGCCGACCGCCATGATGCCGCCGCTGGCGAGTGCCATGTCGAGTTTGAAGAGTTTGATGCGCTCGAGCGCGCCCTGTACCGCCCAATCAAACAGCGAAATATTTTGCGGCACGTCTTCGTTGATCTTCTTCTCGACGGCGTAAGAGTCTGGGATGGTACCGAGCGGCCAAAAGCGCGGCGAGATGATTGCAATGAACATGCCGATGCCGGTGACGATCGCATACATCGGCACGAAATATTCGCTGAGTTTCAGGGTTTCGGCAACGACCATGCAGAACGGGATCGACACGAGCGAGAAGTTGGTCATGATAGTTGCAGACTCTCGCATGGAATAATATCCCGCGCGGTACTGTTCGGCAGTGATCAGAACGGCGGTATTCGACGACGCGAGCCACGACGTGATCAGATCGACGCTCGCGCGTCCGGGCACTCGAAACAGCGGACGAATGAGCGGTTTAAGAATGATGCCGGTAAATTCCATGATGCCGGACTCGGTCAGGAACGGCAGTACGAAGCTCAATACGAACGCGAGCGCGATCAGAGTGTAAGACAGAGACGCCATTTGCAAGCCGATATCCTCGGAGCGAATGACTTCCGGTCCGATCTCGAAAGTGACGCAGATCATGACGAAGAATGCAAACAGGCGCGTGATCAGATACGGCACCGAAGTGCAGAAGAGATCGCGGAGCCAATCGATGCGCGTGACGAACGCGGGCGGTTTGAATTGGCAGAGCAATGCGCCGAGCGCGGAGATCGCAACAACTGCGAAGAGTGACCAATGGAAGTTCTCGCGCACGAAGTCGTCGAGGAGTTGGACGAGGATGTTGACGCCGGTCGAAGTCGTTTCGCCGTCGGGCACGGGGAAGATGAACATGAATACGCCGAAGCCGGCGCAAACCAAGAATTTCAACTTCAAATACCAGGGATAATCTTTCATTAAAACAGCCTCCTTCGATGTAAGTTTATAATCTCGCGCGGCAAATTGCAATAAAAAAACTCCGCCGCGCGCATTCATGTTGACAACGAAAAAAAAAAACTATCATGCGGTAACTTTGTTGCTGTATTTTTTTTGGAGTGAGAAGCATGAGCAAACTTAAAAGGCTGTATTTGATTACGGACGGATTTCCGTTCGGCGCGGGCGAGAAGCCGTTTATTCTGCCGGAACTTCCGTACTTGATGGAAGAATACGATGTTACGATCATTTCTCCTGCGCCGAGAGAAGTTGCGGCTGACAAGAAATTCGTCACCAAACTCGACGAGCGAATTACGCTGATACACATCCCGCCGGTTCCTCCGATGTTCGATCAGAATTTCGTCCGAGCACTTTCACTGCATCCGGTCATGCGCGAGGAAGCGCAAATCATTTCAGAAGAAGCCTTACTCGTTCCGCAGAGGCTGCAAGACGCCTTTAACAATTTGCTGAATGCGGAAATATTTTTCCGGCAAGTGATGAGCACCGGTGCGATCAATTTGAATGAGCCGTGCTTGGTCTACACGTATTGGTACAATTTCCGACCGCTCGCATTTTGTCTGCATCGCGAGGAATTTCCAAACATGAAATTGATCACGCGGACGCATGGATATGATCTCTATAACGAGAGAAAACCGCTGAAGCGTCAACCGTTTCGGAGTTTCATGAATCAAAAACTCGACGGCATTTTTTTCATCGCCAAGCAGGGACTCGATTACTATCGGCAGACGTTTACTCGCAATATCGATCTTGCAAAATTGCATTACACTCCACTCGGCGTGAAGAAAATTTCGTCGAGCCGACGCAGAATTGCAATGAACAAATTTCAGTTGGTCAGTTGCGCGAATGTCATTCCGCATAAGCGAGTCGATTTAATCGCAAAGGCACTGAGTTTGTTGAATGACAACTTCAACATTCATTGGACACATTTCGGCGACGGCAGTGACATGCCGGAGCTGAAAACTCTCGCGTCGGAACTGCTGTCAAACAAAACCAACATCACGTATTGGCTTATGGGGCATCAAAACAATGGAGACGTGATCCGATATTACTCGTTCATGGACTGTTCGTGCTTCATCACAACGTCGGCGACGGAAGGTCTGCCGGTTTCACTCCAAGAGGCACTGTCATTCGGAATGCCGATCATCGGCACTGACGTCGGCGGTATCAGTGAGGAAATCGACGGCAACGGCATTTTACTTCCGTCCGATCCGACACCGGAAGAAGTGGCGCGCGCCATCACGGAAATTTACAACCTGAACGGAGAAGAGAGGCTTCGTCGGCGCATGCGCTCTTACGAGATTTGGGATGAGAGATTTAACATTGAGAAAAACGCGCGACGGTTTTTGGACATTCTGCGGAAACTTTGAGATGTGAATGGAGATGTGATTGGCATGGTACTCAACATTCCGAAGGCATACTTGGACGGCACTGAAATCAACAACGGCGGTACTTTCAACTTCGCCGACGAGCTCTTTGATGTATCCCGCATCAATGCCATTTTGAGGATCATACACAGGGGGGGGGGATAATGTCAATGTAATACACTTGGGCGCGTGCGATCATAAAAATCTGATCGACGGCAAGATCAAAAGAAATGTTTGGTTGCATAAACTTTTGACGGAAAACTCCGCTCGCTGTGTCGGCTTCGATATTGATCGCGAGAGCGTCGAGTACTGTCACGCGATCGGTTGGAACAACATTTTCCTCGCGGACATGATCAGCGAATTCCACAAGGTTTATCCGAAGATAATCGGCGTGCCGAAGTGGGATTATCTGGTGGCGGGCGAGATCGTTGAGCACTTGGATAATCCGGTGAGTTTCCTGCAGTCTTTGCGAACGCAGTACCGGGATTACATCAGTCGAATCATTATCACCGTGCCGAATGCGTTTAAGATTCTTAATGCAAAGTTCGCCATCGAAGGCAAGGAGTGCATCAACACGGATCACCGATATTGGTTCACGCCGTACACGATTTGCAAAGTGGCGCATCGAGCAGGTTTCAGCATCAGAGAACTGTTTTACGTCGGCGAGAGAAATGTCGTGATCAACAATCAAGTGTTGCAACTTCGCAACAGCGCAATCAGCGACGATTTGATTTTGACGGCAGACTTCTGACGGATTTTTAGAGAACGCTCAACGTCCACATCAAACTGCCCCGCTCCGAATTTGATTTTGTTGACAATGATTGACAAAAAAAATATAATCAACGACATTAAAAATCGGGAGACGAGGCAGAGTTTGAATAAATCTGAGATTAAAGAGAAAATCAAGTGTCGTGGTATCGTCTGTGCAGTGGTCGGCTTGGGCTACGTCGGATTGCCTTTGGCGGTCGAAAAGGCAAAAGCCGGTTTCAAGACGATCGGTTTCGATGTTCAGAAACAAAAAGTCGACATGGTCAATCGCGGGCACAATTACATAGGCGATGTTGTCGACGAAGATCTGAAGTACTTGGTCGAAAGCGGAATGCTCACTGCCACAGACGATTTTTCTGTGCTCCGAAATGTGGATTTCATTGCGATCTGTGTTCCGACTCCGCTCGATACGCATCAACAGCCGGATTTGACTTATGTCAGGAATGTCAGCGAGATCGTTGCCCGACACCTTACCGCAAACACGATCGTCGTATTGGAATCGACGACTTATCCCGGAACGACGGAAGAATTTTTATTGCCGACATTGGAAAAAGGTTCCGGACTGAAATGCGGCGAAGATTTTTATCTCGGTTTCTCGCCGGAGCGGGTTGATCCCGGCAATCGGCTTTACAAAACGAAAAACACTCCGAAAGTTGTCGGCGGCGTCGGCAAAGACGCGACAGAAATCATTGCCGAAGTTTATCGCAACATCCTGCAGGGCGACGTATTTGAAGTTTCTTCTCCGACCGTGGCGGAAATGGAGAAGTTGCTCGAAAACACGTATCGCAACGTCAACATTGCGCTTGTAAACGAGCTCGCGACTCTCTGCCATCGAATGCACATCAACATTTGGGAAGTGATCGAGGCGGCGAAGACCAAGCCGTACGGTTTTCAGGCGTTTTATCCCGGACCGGGGCTCGGCGGACATTGCATTCCGCTCGATCCGTACTATCTCGCTTGGAAGGCGCGCGAGTACGGTTTTCATACGACGATGATCGAAACGGCGGGCGTGATCAACGATCGCATGCCCGAGTACTGCGTAAACCGTTGCAATGAGCTGCTCAACCAAAGCATGCGTTCGCTGAACGGCGCGAAGATTTTGGCACTCGGCGCGGCATACAAGCAGAACATCAATGATTATCGCGAAAGTCCGGCGGTGGTTGTAATGGAACTGCTTCGAGGGCGCGGCGCGGACGTTTCGTATTTCGATCCGTGGGTGCCGAATTATCGTTTCAACGGCAATGAATATCGGAGTCTCGAGCGGTTGGACGAAGCGATTTTAAGCCGCGCGGATTTGGTATTGGTTTTGACGGCGCATACCAATGTCGATTATGAATTTGTACAACGGCATGCGCGTTTGATTTTCGACACGAAAAATGTCATGAAAAACGTCTCCAATCGAGACAACATCAGAGTATTGTAAAAGACAGGGAGAATCAATTCAATGAAGGTTTTAACCGTGGTCGGAGGACGCCCTCAATTCATCAAAGCGGCGGCAGTCTCCGACATTCTTCGCAAAAACAACGAAGAGTTTCTCGTCCATACCGGACAGCATTTCGATCACAACATGTCGCAACAGTTTTTCGACGAACTGCAATTGCCGAAGCCGGACGTAAATCTCGGCATTTCCGGCGGCAGTCATGCAAAAATGACGGCGCGCATGATGACGGCAATGGAAGATGTATTTGTCGAGCAGAAGCCGGATTGGGTTCTCGTTTACGGCGATATGAATTCGACATTGGCGGCGGCACTTACGGCGGCGAAATTGCACATTCCGATCTGTCACGTCGAAGCCGGAATTCGCGGGCGAGTCATGACCAATCCGGAAGAGATCAATCGCATTTGCACCGATCATATTTCTTCGCTCCGATTGACGAGCACTCAAATCGGTTTGGACAATCTGATTGCGGAAAATCTCGCGGCAAACTCGTACTTCGTCGGCAATACCATGTACGACACTTTTCTGAAATACAAAGATCGGTTGACGCCGAGCGAAATTCGCTTGACGTTGCTCGACGGCGGCGAGTCGACTCTGCCCGCGCGATACTATTACCTGACTTGCCATCGCGAGGAGAATACCAATGACGACAACAATCTGCTCGGCATTCTCAACGCAATGGAGCAACTCGAATTTCCTGCGATTTATCCGGTGCACCCGCGAAACAAACCGCGTGCACGGCGACTTAATGAGCAACATCAATTCAAAAACATCATGTTTGTCGAGCCGGTCGGATATCTCGAGAGCCTCTGCTTGCTCAATCACGCCGAAAAATTAGTGACGGACTCGGGCGGTTTGCAGGCGGAAGCGTTTTTTGCCAAGAAAAAGTGCGTGACGATCCTCGACTTCATTGTGTGGCCGGAAGTGATGATCGACAATCGAAACACGCTGTCGGCTCCGATTGCGGACGAAATTCTGCAGAAACTGTCGCTCGAGCAGAAGATCGATCCGACATATCAGCCGTTCGGAGACGGACATGCAGGCACGAAGATCGTCGAATGTTTGGAACGGGGAGTGAGTTGATATTGAAATACGCATTGATCGGTTGCAGTCGAATTTCCGACAAACATCTCGCCGCCGCGCGGGATAACGGTTTGGAGCTCGTCGCCGTTGCCGATCTGTATCAAGACAAAATGTCGGAAGTTATCGAGCGCAACGGTTTGGACGGCAATTCGATCAACCGATACACCGACTACAAAACCATGCTCGACAGGGAGCAGCCGGAACTGGTGAGCATCGCGACCGGCAGCGGCTCTCATGCGTTTATCGCGCTTGACTGCATCGAACACGGAGTTCATTCAATCATCGAAAAGCCCATGGCAATGAGCATTGCCGACGCCGATAAAATCATCAAGCGATCGAAGGCGCGGCATGTCAAAATTGCCGTCTGTCATCAAAATCGATTTAATCCCGCCGTGCAAAAAACTCATCGCGCGATGGTCGAAGGGCACTTTGGAAAACTCTCGCACGGATCGATACATGTAAGATGGAATCGTAATCGAGATTATTACGAGCAGGCATCGTGGCGCGGCTGCGTGCGGTTATGCGCCCATTCCGCCATCAACACCGATGACTTGGGCTGTGATG
>CALGGX010000386.1 GCA_937916025.1 uncultured Selenomonadales bacterium | reverse complement strand
ACATCGTGACGACCGGCGGCTCGATCAAAGAAGTGATCGAAGTCGTGCGCGCGTTCGGCGGCAATCCGATCGCCGTATCGATGCTCGTCGATCGCTCGGGAGGAAAAGTTTCCTTCGGCGATGTGCCCTCGACCGCGTTGCTTCATATGAATGTCGAAACGTATCAGCCGTCCGAATGCCCGCTCTGCAAATCAAACGTTCCCATAACAAAACGCGGCTCGACCGGTAAAAAATAAATGCTGAAAACGCTAAGTGTTTGGAATTTCGCGCTCATTGAAAAGGCAGAGATAGAGTTCGGCGACGGACTCAACATATTAACCGGCGAAACCGGTGCGGGCAAATCAATTCTGATTGAAGCCCTCGGAACAGTGCTCGGAAGACGCGCGTCCGCCGGTTTAATCCGAAGCGGTTGCGAGCAGCTTCGCGTCGAGGCTGTTTTTTTGTTGACGCCCGACGACAAAGCTCGCGAGATTTCAGCAGAGCTCGGCATCGACATTGAGGACGATCAATTGATCATCGCGCGGCGAGTCGCTCGAAATTCCAAAAGCGCAATCATCGTCAACGGCTCGCATTGCACTCTCGCTTCGCTGAAACGACTGGGCGATGCGCTCGTCGACGTGCACGGGCAGAATGAAAATCTCGCGCTCCTTCATGACGATGCGATTTACAATCTCGTCGACGGCTCGCCGGAAGCGCAAACCGCGCTCGAGGATTTTCAAAAGCTCTTCCATACATTGCAATCGCAGAAAAAACTCCTCGAAGACAAAAAAATGACGGCGCAACAAAATGCGCAGCGGCTCGACATGCTTCGATGGCAGGAAAAAGAGATCGTCGACGCCGCGCCCGAGCCCGATGAAGATCAGAAATTGGAAGCGGATATTCGGCGATTGGCGCATGCCGAGCGGATTGCTCAACACATCGAAGAAGCGTGCGAGTTGCTCAGCGGCGGCGAGCAGTTTGACGTGTTGACGGCGGTCGCGCGTGTTCGGAAAAATCTCGAAGATATCGGACGTTTCGACGACTCGCTCGACAACGCCGCAAAAATGCTCGAGGAGTCTTTCATTCTGTTGCAGGAAGTCTTTTCCGAAATTTGTTCCTACGGAGAAAAGCTCGAGTTCTCGCCCGAGAAGTTGGATCAATTGCAGGAGCGGCTCGAGATCATCAATCGCATGAAAAAAAAGTACGGTCCGGGGATCGAAGACGTTTTAAACTATCTCGACAAAGTCCGCGCAGAGATTTCGGCGATCGAGAATTTTGAAGAAGACTCCGCCGCCGCCGAGCAGCGCATTGCAAAACTCGAGACGCAAGCTCGAAAACGCGCCGTCGCTTTGACAAAAGTTCGGCAACAAAATGCGGAAGTGATCTCGGCGGCAGTCGAGCGGGAATTGAAACAGCTGTTCATCGAGCGGACGAGATTTTTGTTGACGGTCGAGCCGGGCAAGCATCTGACCGAGCGCGGCATTGACGAGCTTGACATGCTCTTCAGCGCAAACATAGGCGTCGAGCCGAAGCCGCTGTCGAAAATCATCTCGGGCGGCGAATTGTCTCGCGTCGCGCTCGCGATCAAAGCGGCGTCGGCAGGACGGGATGAGTCTCCGGCGTCGATGATCTTTGACGAGATCGATACAGGACTCGGCGGCGTGACTGCCGGAGCAGTCGCCGAGTGCATAGCAAAAGTCGCGCACTCGCGTCAAGTATTGTGCATTACGCATTTGCCGCAAATCGCATGCATGGCGGACGTACATGTTTCGATCGAAAAAACTTCCGACGGCGTGACGACTTCCACGGCGGTTCGGAAATTGGATCTCGCCGAGCGCATTCGAGAGATCGCGCGAATGGCTTCCGGCAACGACGCCAATCGCGAGTCGATCGCAAACGCAAAAGCCATGTTGCAAGCCGCCGCCGCAAAAAAAATCGCCTTCAAAAAATAAATTGCCGTGCAAAATTCGCCGCGCGGCTTATTTTTTATTGCATTTTATCTTCATAAACTGTAAACTACAGGCAGTCAAAAAACTGAACGGAGTGAACGATTGATGTCCGATGAAAATCTGATTGAAAAAAAATTGTCGAGCGAGGACGTTTTCGACGGTGTGCTGTTGCATGTCAAACGCGACAAGGTTCAGTTGCCGAACGGGCACGAAGCAATTCGAGAGTGGATCAAACACCCGGGAGCTTCGGCAGTGATTCCGCTGTTGCCGGACGGCAATGTGATCTTCGTGCGGCAGTATCGGTATCCGGTCGGGCGAGTGACGCTCGAAGTACCTGCCGGCAAACTCGATCTTCCGGGCGAAGATCCGATCAAATGCGCGGAACGCGAGTTGTCGGAAGAGACCGGCTACACGGCGGAAAAGATTTGGAAACTCACGACGATTGAAACGACCGTCGGCTTCTCCAATGAAGTGATTCATATCTACGCCGCGAGCGGATTGCATTCCGGCAAGCAACATCCCGATGACGACGAGTTCATCAATTGCGTCAAGGTTCCGCTCGAGAAAGCATTCGAGATGGTTCGGCGCGGCGAAATTAAAGACGTCAAAACCGCAATCGCGATCCTGCTTTTGAGGAGTGAAACGAATGTTTGATGATCTTGGCGGCTTCCTGATGGGAGTGATCGCGGGACTGCCGGGACTGGTTATCGCAATGACGGTGCATGAGTACGCGCATGCGCGAGTCGCCGTGTGGCTCGGAGACTTCACGCCGCGAATGATGGGGCGCTTGACGCTCAATCCCGCCGCGCACATCGATCCCTTCGGCTTGCTGATGCTGTTCCTCGTCCGATTCGGCTGGGCGAAACCGGTCATGATCAATCCGAACAACTTCAAAAATCCGCGCCGCGACGACATTCTCGTCTCCGTGGCAGGTCCCGCCGCGAATTTGCTGACGGCATTTCTCGCGCTGATCGTGATGGTGCTCATCGTCAAAGCCGGCGTTCATATGTCGACGGGAATGAGCACGGTCTTTTCGTTGATTTTGATCTACAACATCAACTTCGCGATCTTCAACATGTTGCCGATCCCGCCGCTCGACGGCTCGCAAATCCTGCGCAATCTTCTCCCGTACGAACTTGCCGTCCGATATCGCGAGCTCGAACGCTACAGTTTCATCATCCTGATCATCTTTTTGATGACGCCGATTCTCGGCATGATCTTCGTGCCGATGCAACGCGCCATCCTTCATCTGTTTGAAAGCATCATACACATTTTTTTGTAAAACATTGAGGTGGATTAATTGGATTTAAGCACGCCCGAACTGCTCAAGACAATTCTGCTCGGCGTCGTCGAAGGGCTGACCGAATGGCTTCCCATCAGCAGCACCGGGCATATGATCCTCGTCGACGAGTTTGTCAAACTCGATGTCTCCAAACAATTCATGGACATGTTCCTCGTCGTCATTCAGCTCGGAGCAATTCTCGCCGTCGTCTTTCTGAATTTCGAGAAACTCAATCCGATCTCGCCGTGGAAAACCAAACGCCAAAAGCAGGACACGCTCAAGCTCTGGGCGAAGGTCATCGTCGCCTGCATTCCGGCGGCGGCGGTCGGACTTCCGCTCAACGATTGGATGGAAGAACATCTCATGACGACGCCGATTGTCGCGGCAATGCTGATCCTCTACGGCGTGCTGTTCATCGTCGTCGAGCACTTCAATCGATATCGCATTCCGAAATTCCGCGACGTCGATCATCTCGACTTCAAATCGGCGTTGGTCATCGGATTGTTTCAAGTGCTCGCGCTCGTGCCGGGAACTTCCCGTTCCGGCGCGACGATCCTCGGCGGCATTTTGTTCGGAGCCTCGCGCGTGGCGGCAACCGAGTTCACTTTCTTCCTCGCAATTCCCGTGATGTTCGGCGCGTCATTGCTGAAACTCGTCAAGTTCGGATTTGACTACTCGAGCACGGAACTGACAATCCTCGCCGTCGGTTTGCTCACGGCGTTCATCGTCTCGATCCTTTCGATCAAATTCCTGCTGTTGTATATCAAAAAGAACGACTTCACGGCGTTCGGTTGGTATCGCATCGTGCTCGGTTTGATCGTGCTCGGCTACCTCTTCTTAATCGGCGATCCGATTTTGCCTCAACCGTAAAGGAGTGATAAACAATGTTGACAGAAACGCTTTTTCGCGACCGTAAGGCAAAATTCGATGCGCTTTTGAATTACGGTTTTAAGGCGGACGACGGGCATTACGTTTACAAAACGACGCTCGCCAAAGGGCAGATGTTGCTCACGGTGACCATCGACGACGATAACAATGTTTCCACCGATCTTTTCGACAACGAGACGGGCGAAAAATACGTCTTGCATCTGATTGAAGGAGCATCGGGCGGCTTCGTCGGGCTCGTCAAAGAGGAGTACGAGCAGATCCTTCGTCACATCGAGGCGAATTGTTTCGAGAAGGATCTGTTTCAATCGAAGCAGGCTCGGCAATTGATCGAATACATTCGCGAAAATTACGGTGAGGAGCTCGAATATCTCTGGGATAAGTTTCCAAAGTATGCGGTATGGCGTCGAAAAGACAGTCGAAAATGGTACGGCATTCTGTTGACGATTTCGGCAGAACGGCTCGGCTTAACGAGCACGGACCTGATTGAAATTCTCGATCTTCGCATCAATCCGAAGGAATTGGAAAGTCTGATCGACGAAAAAAAATACTTCTTCGGCTATCACATGAACAAAAAGCACTGGTTGACGATCTGCCTGAATGATTCCGTGCCGATTGAAGAGATTTGCAAGCGGATCGATCGGAGTCGGCAATTGGCAACGAAGAAAGCCGTCAATCATCCCATGGCGTCGCGGGCGGCAAATATCATGGTCAAAGTGCCGGTGAAGTCATGAAACTTTTCGTCGGGCTGGGCAATCCCGGGGCGCAATATTTTTCGACGAAACACAATGTCGGATTTATGCTCGCCGATCGGCTCGCGAAAGAGCTCAACGCGCCGGATTGGAGTTTAAACTTCCGCGCGGAGTTGACGGCGGCATATGTCGGCGGAGAGAAGTTGTTGCTCGCAAAGCCGCAGACATTCATGAATTTGAGCGGCGAGGCGGTTCGCCCGATCATGGATTATTACAAGCTGTCGACGGAAGATTTGATTGTCGCGCACGACGATATGGATTTGCCGCTCGGAAGCATTCGGATACGTCCGAAAGGTTCGGGCGGCGGGCATCACGGCATCGAATCGATCATTCAACACTTGAGCGGCGATCAGCATTTCGCGCGGATTCGGATAGGCGTCGGGCGTCCGCCGGAGCAGTGGAGCGTGAATAATCATGTTCTCTCGCCGTTTTCCGCCGAAGATCGGAAGACAATCGACGAGGCGATTGAGTATCTCGTTCCGGCGGCGTTGTGTTTTGTTACGGACGGCATCGATATCGCCATGAATAAATTTAATCCGAAGCGGAAAAAACATCATGAAGAACAACAATATCAATAGGATAAACGCGTTGTATGCGGACGCGCGCGGCGAGATTTTTGATGCGCCGTTGACTGCCGCCGCTCGAGTCGGCAACTCAATCGTTCGCCTCAAACCGTCCGAGCTGATCAAATTGCCCGGTTCTGCCGATCTGATGTTCATGCCCGATCGCCGTGCACTTGCCTTTGATCGCCGCGATCGGATCATGCCGCTCGAAGGCAATGCGGTTGCCGCACTTCTGCCTGCCGGTTTCACGCGAACTCATCTGCCGGCTTTCGATCGATCGAAAATCAAAACGCCCCTGCCGCTCTTCGGATATACCGCCGTCGTGTTGTATCGCGATGAATTGCATGCCGCCGCAATTTACACCGACGAAAATCACAAATGGGAGCCCGGCAATTACAACACGCCCGAGCTTCGGCAGAAAATAAAGCGCGTCCGGCATGATCTTCCGAACAATCGCATCGTCGAGCAACTTGCGCGCTGTTCTCTCGAATGGCATTGCCTGACGGCGCAAAATCTTTTCTATCGCCGCTGGGAGGCGGGGCTTCCTACTTCGCCGACATGCAATGCGCGCTGTCTCGGCTGTATCTCATTGCAACAATCCGAGTGCTGTCCTTCGCCGCAATCGCGCATTCAATTCAAGCCGAGCGTCGAAGAGATTGCCGCAATCGGAATTTATCACCTGTCGACGGCTCCCGAGGCGATTGTAAGTTTCGGTCAGGGTTGCGAGGGCGAGCCGACGCTTGCCGCCGAGCGAATTGCCGAGGCGATCAAACTCATTCGCTCGAAAACTCCGCGCGGGCAGATTAACATCAATTCAAACGCCGGCTTCACCGACGGCTTGAAAAAAATCGTCGACGCCGGGCTCGACAGCATTCGCGTTTCGATCATCAGCGCGCGCGCGGACTCTTATGACGCCTATTATCGCGCGAATTATTCCCTCGACGACGTGAAAAACTCGATCCGATACGCGCTCGAGCAAGGCGTCTTCGTCTCATTGAATTTGCTGTATTTCCCGGGCTTCAATGATCGCCGCGCGGAACTCGACGCTTGGCTTGAGTTTTTGACAGAGTTTCCGATACAGATGATCCAACTCCGGAATTTGAATATCGATCCGGATTATTTCTTGAAACTCATGCCGCCGTCGAATGAAAAACCGCTCGGCACTCGACAATTCATCTCGACAATCAAAAACAGATTTCCGCACATTCAAATCGGCAATTTCAGCCATTACACGAAGGAGTGACATCAAATGCGAATACTGCTTGCCGAAGACGACAAAAAACTCGGCAACATCATTCAATACATGCTCGAACAGAATAAATTTTCCGTGGAGTGGATTCAAAACGGCTCCGATATTTACGAATACGCGCGTTTTTCCGATTATGACATTCTCGTTCTCGATTGGATGATGCCGGGCGAGAACGGCATCGATGCATGTCGGAGATTGCGCGAAGCCGGCTACGAAAAGGCGATTTTGATGTTGACGGCGCGCGATACTCTCGACGATCGCGTGACGGGGCTCGACGCCGGCGCGGACGATTATCTCGTCAAGCCTTTCGAGTTTCCGGAATTGATCGCCCGCATTCGCGCGCTCGGGCGGCGTTCCAATCAAAAAATTCAGCAGGAAGTCGTCGACATCGGCGAGTTTTCGCTCAATCGGACGACGAAGGTTCTCAAAAAGAACGATCAAGTCATTCAACTCTCGCCGCGCGAATTTCAGATCTTCGATCTGCTGGCGCAAAATCTCGGCGTGGTCGTTCCGCGCGACATCATTCTCGATCGCATCTGGGGACTCGAACGCGATATCACTTCCAACAACATCGACTCTTATATGAAAATCCTCCGCAAGAAATTGCAGGAAGTTGACGGCAACATTTCAATCAAAACCGTGCGGGGCATCGGCTATCGCCTCGAAGCGGGCTGAAGAAAGGCAATTCGCCGATCGATTGGCGAATTGAAGTAACGGAATGGAAATGTTCGGACACAGCCGCCGACAGCTTACATTGTTTTTTTCGCTGTTGATGGGCGTGTTTTTCATCGCGCTGATCTTCGCCATCAACGCGCTCATGGAATGGGCAATGTTCAAAGAGCAGGCGCAGGAATTGTACGATGCGATTGACGGCATTGCCGAATATCGCGAGCGCGATCGATATACGGATCCGGAAGTGCAGGGTTTTGTCAATTACAGCGATCGACTTTTTTTCTATGTCTTTGACGAAGACAATCGCCTGATCGATTTCTCGCGCGCCTCGTATAAATTCGAGTTTTTCATTCTTGATCACATTCGCAATTGGAATTCCGAAAACGGCGACGTGCAGGTATTCAGCCGTTCAAACGAGGGCGGGCGGCTGACTTCGATCATGATCACGGCGAAAACGATCAATGCCGGAGGCATCGGGCATATGATCTTTGTCGGAAAAGACGTGTCGACGCTGTATTTCGGTTTGCAGAGAATGACTTACGCCTTGTTTGCGATCGCCGTGATTGCCGTGCTGATTGCGATCGGAATATCGTATTACATGGCGGGGCGCGCGCTGATTCCGCTCAAAGAAGCGTATGAAAAACAGCGTCAATTCGCGGCGGATGCGTCGCATGAATTGCGCACGCCGCTGGCGGTCGTGATGTCGAGTGCGGATTTGCTGTTGTCGGATCAATCGATATCTTCGCCGTTCCTTCGACAGATCATTGAAGACGTCAAAGACGAAGTAAAAAAAATGTCCAAGCTCGTCAGCGATCTGTTGATCGTGGCGCGCTCGGACAACAATGCGCTCAAAATGCAATGGAAGACATTCAACTTGGGCGAGCTGCTCAAGCAAAACGTCCGATTGATGCGTCCGCTCGCGCAGAAAAAAAATATTTTGCTGGAAGCGGAGAATATTTCGGATGCGGAGATCACGGCGGACGAACAGAAGATCAAACAGTTGGTGTTGATCCTCGTCGACAACGCGATCAAATACACGCCGGAAGGCGGCAAAGTCGTTTTGCGAATGAACGCGCCGCTCAATAAAATGGTCGGGTTTTCGGTAATGGACACGGGCATCGGCATTGCGAAGGAGGATCTCGACAAGATTTTCGAGCGTTTCTATCGCGTCGACAAAGCGCATTCGAGAGAAATGGGCGGCAACGGACTCGGGCTTTCGATTGCACATGAATTTGTCAACATGCACGGCGGCAAGATCAATGTCGAGAGCGTCGTCGATCAGGGAACAAAATTCACCGTCGAGCTTCCGGCGAAAAGCAATTCGTAATTCGTAATGCATAATGCGTAATGAATAATTGAGAATCAGGAATTAGGAATTAAAAGCTCGTCTCTTTCAATTACGAATTACGAATTACGAATTACGCATTACGCATTAATATCGCCTTGGCGTGGGCGTCGAGTCCTTCCGCGCGGGCGAGTCTTTCAATGTCCGCCGCCGAATCAAGCAACGCGTCCCGACTGTAAGAGATCAAACTCATTCGCCGAAGGAACGTTTCAACATTGAGCACCGAGAAAAATCTCGCCGTGCCGCCCGTCGGCAATACATGGTTCGGTCCGGCAAGATAATCGCCGAGCGGTTCCGGTGAATACGCGCCGAGGAAAACTGCCCCGGCGTTTTTGATTTTCGGCAGAACATTGAACGGCTCTCGGACAAGAAGTTCAAGATGCTCCGGCGCGGAGATGTTTGCAAAGTCGATTGCTTCTTTGATATCCCGCGCGGCAATGATCAAGCCGTTGCGCTCGATCGCCGATTGCGCGATCTCACGTCGCGGCAGTTTCTGCAATTGAGACTCGACTTCGACGGCGATTTTGTTTGCGAGAACGGCGTCCGTCGAGATGACGATCGAGCAACTCAAAGGATCGTGCTCGGCTTGACTCAACATATCGGCGGCGGCGTACGTCGGATCGGCAGTCTCGTCGGCGATTATTAAAATCTCGCTCG
>CALGGX010000385.1 GCA_937916025.1 uncultured Selenomonadales bacterium | reverse complement strand
GGCGGAGTATGGCGAAGTCGATCACTACTTCATCGACGAACTCTGTCTGAAGATCAAAAATCGCGCGATCGTTCAGCCGATGCGGCATGCTTACTATCACAATCCCGAGCAATGCGACGAGATCATTCGACGGGAATTGGAAGAACGATACGGCGCGAATGTCTCGCCGCTGTTACGGACGATGATGCACAGCTATTTGGTCGAAGTGTTTTCAAATCGGCTTGCCGACGACGAAAACAACAAATGCAAACTGGCATTGCAATACATAAAGAGTGAGGTCAATCGGGTGATTCCTTTTGAATATAATCAGGCGAATTAAGGAGTGGTTGCGATACATGAGAAGAAATGATCCGTGCCAATGGCGAAATCAACCGACTGATCACATTTTGATTGCGGAGGGATTGCAATGCCGAAAATATCCGTGATCATTCCGATGTTCAATGCGGAAAAGTATGTCGAACCGGCGATTGAAACAGTGCTCGCGCAGACGTTTGGAGATTTTGAATTGATCTTAATCGACGACGCTTCGACGGATCGGACGCTTGAGATCGCAAAGTCTTTCGACGACAGCCGAATTCGGATTGTCGAAAACGAGATCAACGGCGGTACACCCGGTGCCGCGCGGAATGTCGGGATCGAGCTTGCCGTCGGCGAGTTCATTTATTTCATGGACGATGACGATTTGCTGTTACCGAACTGTTTGGAAGTGTTGACGGCGGCAATCGGCGATAACGATGTCGTTTTCGATTGCACATCTTTGTGGGCGACTGTCAATGACGATCTTCGGCTTGAAAATCTGAATTGCCGCGCGGTGCGCAGAGGCTCCATCGAAAAAGTTTCTCCCGATCTCAAACAACGAATTTGGCGGGAATTGGTTCAACACAAGATGCATTATCCGCCGTGGCTGTATCTCTATCGCCGCAAGTTGCTCGACAACATTCGTTTTCCCGATTGCGCCGCCGAAGATGTTTTCTTTCTGTTTGACATATTGCTGTCGACGGATAGAATTGTCAAGATTGACGAGCCGCTGTACATTTGGCGGATCAATGAAAATTCGGCTTCACAAACCGGCAAACGTCTGCGCAAAAACATCGAGGGCGTCGTTCGATTGAGCAGATACATCGAGCAGAAATCGGTTCCGTTCGGCGATCCGCTCTTCGTCGAGAACGTGACGTTTTCAATCGTCAACGGAGTGCTGATGGATTACGCATTGCAATTTTTCAAAGCCGAGCCGCGCGGAGCGAGTGAAGAAACGGCGGCGGCATTGCGTCCGATTTTCGGTGACGATACGATGTTTGTCACGAATTTGATTAAAGGTTATATGTTTAAATGCCTTCAACAAACAAAAAATTGATCGGTAAAACGAAACGCGGGAATTAAGAATGCCGAAGATTCCGGTGATAATTCCGATATATGATGCGGAAAACTGTAAGGTGGTTCCTTTTTGAATATCATCAAACGAATTAAGGAGTGGTTTCGATACATGAAAAGAAACGATCCGTGCTGGTGCGGCAGCGGCAAGAAGTATAAGAAGTGCCATTTGGATTTTGACGCGCGGCTCGATGAATTTGATTTCGATACAGCAAAAAGTCGGGAGCGTCCTTCGCAAGATCTCATCAATAATGAGGAGGCGATCGAGAAAATCAAACGCGCGGCAGTGATCAACGGCGGCGCACTCGATCTTGTCGGCGAGTTGATCAAGCCCGGCGTCAACACTCTCACATTGAACAACGCCGTGCATGATTACATCGTCAAGCACGGAGCGCATCCTTCCTGTCTGGAATATGAAGGCTTTCCAATGAGCATCTGCACTTCGGTCAACAACGTCGTTTGCCATGGCATTCCTTCTGCAGACGAGATTTTGAAAGAAGGCGACATAATCAACGTCGACATCACGACCGATCTCGAGCATTACTTTGCCGATGCTTCTCGAATGTATATCGTCGGCGGCAAGACGACGCCGGAGGCGGAACGGCTCGTCCGAATCACGCGCGAGATCATGGAAGCAGGAATCCGCGCGGCGCAACCGTGGCATTGGTGCGGCGATATCGGCGCGGCATGCGGCAAGATGGCGCATGAAAACGGCTACAGCGTCGTCACGCAACTCGGCGGGCACGGCGTCGGCAGGGAATTTCATCTCGCGCCTTTTGTCATGCATGATTGCGAGGCGGGCACGGGAATGTTGCTCGTCCCCGGCATGGTGTTGACGGTCGAGCCGATGATTAATATCGGAGACGGCGATGTTTATACCGACGAAGACGACGATTGGACGGTGCGGACGATTGACGAAAGTCTCTCCGCGCAATGGGAGAAGACGATTTTGATCACCGAGAACGGCAATGAAGTTCTGGCTTATTAAACAACAATCGAAACTCGGCAATCGGACTTGAAAATTCATGCCCGATTGTTTTTTTTACGGCAGAAAAAGGAAATTCATAATCAGCATTGAATATATATCGCAAACGGGGAGGTGAAACGGCATGCCGAACGCAGCGATGGATGATTTTATCGCGCGGGTTCGCTCCGCTTCCGATATATTGTCGGTTGCCTCGCAATACGTCTCGTTTGTGCGCAAGGGCGGACGGTATTGGGCATGCTGTCCGTTCCACAGCGAAAAAACGCCGTCGTTCACCGTCGATCCGGCAAAAGGTTTTTATCACTGTTTCGGTTGCGGCGCGGGCGGCAATGTCTTCAATTTCATCTCGAAGATCGAAAACATTTCGTATTTCGACGCGGTGAAATTGCAGGCGAAGCGGCTCAATCTCGCGTTGCCTTTCGAGCAACCGAAGACGGCGCGCGAGCTCGAGTTCGAGCGCGAAGAAAAAACTCTCTTAAAAATCAACGAAATGGCGGCGAATTTCTTTCACAACTGTCTGATGCTCACGCCGTACGGCGAGGAAGGATTGAAGTATCTCGCCGCTCGCGGGATAGATCAAAAGACGATTGAAGAATTTCGCCTCGGCTTTGCGCCCGGCGGTTGGGATAAGCTGTCGACGGCATTTGAAAAGCGCGGCATCACCGACGAGCAATTGCTGAAGGCGGGTTTGGCAGTACAAAACAGACGCGGCACCGGTATCTACGATCGTTTTCGCAATCGGATCATGATTCCGATCACCGATCCGACGGGGCATGTGATCGCATTCGGCGGCAGAATTTTGAATGATGTCATCGACGCTCCCAAGTATCTGAATTCGCCGGAAACGAGCGTCTTCAACAAACGACAGGTTCTCTTCGGTTTGGATCGCGCGGGGCAAGAGATAATGCGCAGCGGCTTCGTCATCGTCGTTGAAGGATATATGGATGCAATTTCCTTGGCGAGCGCGGGCGTCAAAAATGTCGTGGCGACGCTCGGAACCGCCTTCACTGCCGAGCACATCAAACTGTTGAAACGATACGCAAAAAAAATCGTATTCTGCTACGACAGCGATTCTGCCGGGCAACGTGCAACAATGCGTGCATTGCCGATAATCGCGGCGGCAAATGCGGAAGCGTCCGTCATAGTCATTCCGGACGGCAAAGACCCGGACGAATACATCAGAAAACACGGGCGAGAAGAATTTCTGCAGTTGGCGGCGAACGCGATGCCGATGATCGATTATCGAATTCGATACGAAGTCGCGAATTCCGATTTGCAGAG
>CALGGX010000384.1 GCA_937916025.1 uncultured Selenomonadales bacterium | reverse complement strand
GTTCAGCGCGAAGAGTTTGATGTCGTGATACATGATCACCGGCGGAAAATACGCCCGATCTTCGACCACCGCCGCCTCACTCCGCGCGGAGAGCAGCGTCAACGCCGCGCACAGCATTAAAAAAAATCTCTTCAGCTCGTTCACTCCTCATTGATTGAGAGGCGCAAAGCGTTCCGCAAACGCCTCGGGCGGCATCTTCCGATAATTGTTGACGTATTGCTTGAATAACTTCTGCTTGTCGCCGCTCAAAATCAATCCCATGTAAATGCGCGGGATCGACCAGCGCGCCGCCCGATCAAACATTCCGCGATCACTCACCGCAAACGCCGCCGAATATCCCGCCGAAATTACTCCGTCAATCACATCGAGATTGTAGTCGCCGTACGGATATGCAATCGAAATGACCGGTTTGCCGATCATTTTTTCGAGTGTCGCCTTCGACTCGACCAGTTGCCGCGTCAATTCTTCCGACGACAATTGATCCAGATGCGGATGATCGATCGTGTGCGAGCCGATTGAAAACGAGTCCGATTCGGCGAGTTTCAGCAATTCTTCTTCAGTCATGTAAGGATAGCCCTCGAGCGATTTGCCGAGCATCTCCGGAATGACAAAAAATGTTGCCTTCATGTGTTGTCGGCGAATTTCGTTTGCGCCGAATGTCGCCGCGCCTTGATAGCCGTCGTCGAATGTAATCAGAACCGAGTTCGGCGGAAATTTTTTGCCGTTCTCGAGCGTAGAAACGAACTCGTCCATCGACAGTGTGATGTAGCCGGATTTTCGCAACCAGTCAAGTTGCTCCGTAAAATCTTTCAGCGTCACGTCAAAGCCGTTGAGCGCAAACAGTTTGATGTCGTGATACATAATTACCGGCGGAAAATACGCCCGATCCTCCGCCGCTTCACTCCGCGCGGGGCAATACAACATCAATGCAATCAAGCACAGAAAAATTGCCGCTTTACACATGTTTAATTCCCCATCACCAGTGCCATGATTGCTTTTTGAGTGTGCAATCGATTCTCTGCTTCATCAAAAATCACATGCGCATTTGCTTCAAACACTTCTTCCGTGATCTCCTCGCCCCGATACGCCGGCAGACAATGCATCACTATCGCCTTTTTATCCGCATGACGCAACAGCTCGCGATTGACTTGATACGCCGCGAAGATTTTTTTGCGCGCATCATGCTCCGCCTCCTGCCCCATCGATGCCCACGTGTCGGTCGCAATGATGTCCGCACATTCGACGGCTTTGATCGGATCTTCAGTCCATTCGAGCACCGCGCCGGTCTCTTTCGCATCCTCGAGTGCATTGTTGAAGACTGTTCGGTCGGGTTTGTAATTTTCCGGAGTCGCCACGCTCAAATGCATCCCGACCTTTGCCGCGCCGTACAAATATGAGTTCGTCATGTTATTGCCGTCGCCGACGTAAGCCATCTTCAGCGTGTTAAAATTTTTACCCTTGTGCTCGATAATCGTCAACAGATCGGTCAGCACTTGACACGGATGAAGCAGATCGGTCAAGCCGTTGATGATCGGAATATCGGCGTATTCGGCGAGTTCGAGCACGCGATCATGTCCGAAAGTGCGGATCATAATTCCGTCGAGGTAACGCGAGAGCACACGCGCAGTATCTTTGATCGGCTCGCCGCGCCCGAGTTGCAAATCTCTGTTTGACAAAAAAAGTGCCGAACCTCCGAGCTGATACATTCCGACTTCAAACGACACTCGAGTGCGCGTCGACGACTTTTCAAAAATCATTCCGAGCGTCTTGCCTTCGAGCAGTCGATGCGGCACGCCCGACTTCTGCAATGCCTTCAGCTTCGCCGCCAACGACAAAATCTCTTCGACGTCGTCCGCCGTCAAGTCGTGGATCGACAGCATGTCTTTGCCTTTCAACATTCACTTCACTCCCAACGATTGAGTTTAAACCGTCAAAAAGTGTAGCACATCGCCGATCTTTAATCAACAGGCAAAAAAAATGTCGCCTGCCAAGCGACTTATTCATCCGATCGCGAGTGTATCATACGCACGTAATTTGAAAGGAGACGCGATTGCCATGACAAACGAAAAAATCAAATTGCTTAAAGAAGGCACGGCGAAGAATTTGACCGAAGTCGTATTCATTCTCGACAAGAGCGGTTCGATGAGAGGACTCGAGGACGACACGATCGGCGGTTTCAATTCGATGATCGATAAGCAGAAAGAGGCGGGCAATGATGTACTCGTCTCGACGGTGCTGTTTAATCAAATGATGAAGGTGGTGCACGATCGTGTGCCGATTGCGGAAGTCAAATCGATGACGCGCGAAGATTATGTGACGGAAGGTTGCACGGCATTACTCGATGCAATCGGAAGCGCGATCGAGCACATCAAAACCATTCAAAAATACGCGCGCGATGGGGACCGCCCCGACAAGACGATGTTCATTATCACGACCGACGGCATGGAAAATTCGAGCACGCGCTACAGTTTCAAAGCCGTGAAGGAACTCGTCGAAAAGCAGAAGGAGCGAAATTGGGAATTTCTGTTCCTCGGCGCAAACATCGATGCGATTGAAACGGCGGCGCAATTCGGAATCGATCGGAGCCGCGCGGCGAATTATCACAGCGATCACGTCGGCACGCACAAGGCGTTTGACGCGCTCGGCGGTGCAATGCTTTGCTTTATGTCGCCCGACATGTTCGGTAACGGCAGTTTGTTCGACAGCGGCGATTGGAAGAAAGACATAGAAGAAGATTTCAAGAGCCGCAAATCGGATCGGTAAATCGATCATCGAAGACAAAAAAAATGGGAGTCAGCTCCGCGCGGAGTCGGCTCCCGATTTTTTTATATCGCCGAGGCGAGTACATCGTCGAGAATGTCAATGACTTCATCGACGTGATTTTTTTCGATGATCAACGGCGGAACGAACCGCAACACTTTTCCTGCAGTGCAATTGATGATCGCGCCGCGCTCCATGCACCCGGCAACGATCTCCGCGCCGGTTTTTTTACTTGCCGAAGACAGTTCCGCGCCGAGCAACAATCCTTCGCCGCGCACTTCGGTGATCAGCGTCGGATATTTCGCTTGCAATTCGCCGAGCCGAGTTCTGAAATAATTTCCGATCTCGACGACGTGATTCAAAAATTCCGGCTTCGGAACCGTATCGAGCACTATATTTGCCGCCGCGCATGCGAGCGGATTGCCGCCGAAAGTCGTTCCGTGATCGCCGGGCTTGAGAGCCTTCGCAACTTCTGCAGAGCCAGCTGTCGTCTGTGTCGCCAACTCTGCTGCCTTATCTTTGGCTGCTTCTGCAACACCGCTAAGGGCTGTTTCCAAAGTCTCGGCTTTAAGTA
>CALGGX010000383.1 GCA_937916025.1 uncultured Selenomonadales bacterium | reverse complement strand
TGAAAACGGCATTCGGCGGCGGCAAAACTCACTCGATGATGGCGTTGTATCATCTGTTCAATCGGAAATATCGGCTGAAGGAAGTCGACGAGAGCGTTCGGCAACTGTTGCTCGAAGCGCAAATCCGCGCGGAATTGCCGAAAGACATTTGCATCGCGGCGGCGGTCGGCACGGATCTCAACACGGAAAAAGCAAAAGACATTCCCGAGCTCGACGGAGTGCAAACGCATACGCTGATGGGCGAGATATGCGTGCAATTGGCGCGTTCGGCGAATAAGATCGAGCTGTATGAAAAATATATTCGACTGAATGACGAGCGCGGAGTCTCGCCGGGCGCGAATACATTGCGGGAATTTCTCAATGCTTGCGGACGTTGCCTGATCTTGCTCGACGAATTGGTATCGTACGGCAAGAAATTGCACGGCGTTGAAAGACGCACTCGGTTTGACAACTTCACGACATTTTTGCAGGAGTTTTCCGAGGCGGTGCGGACGAGCGATCGCAGCATTTTGGTAACGTCGTTGCCGCAATCGGAAATAGAAATCGGGCTCGGCGACGGCGGGCGCGAAGTGTTGATGACGATCGAACATTACTTCGGACGGTTGCAGGCGGTATGGAGTCCGGTTGAGGCGCAGGAGAGTTTCGAGATCGTTCGGCGGCGATTGTTCATGCCATGTCGGCGGGAGAATTTGCGCGACGAAGTTTGCAAGACGTTTGAAAAGATGTATCGCGGCTCGCAATCGCCGTTTCCGATCGAGACGAAAGAGGCTCGGTATGCGGAGAGATTGCGCGCGTGTTATCCGATCCATCCGCAAGTGTTTGATCTGCTCTACGGCAAGTGGGCGACGATCGAGAATTTCCAAAAGACGCGCGGCGTATTGCGATTCATGGCCGAAGTGATCCATACTCTGTGGCGTGAAGCCGATCAAAATCCGATGATCATGAGCGGTTCGATCCCTTTATTCGTGTCGGATGTGCGCGAGGAATTGGTTCAATATATTTCTTCGAGCGGCAATTGGACAAACATCATCACTTCAGAAATCGACGGCGCGGATTCGGCTCCCCGAAAGCTCGAGAGTTCGGAAAAAATGGCAAACATGCAGGTTGCGCGGCGAATGACTCGGACGCTTTTTTTGGGGAGCGCGCCGACGGCTCGGGGGCAGAATGTTCGCGGCTTGACCGAGCCGGAGATCATGTTGGGCGCGCTGGTGCCGCAAGATCGAAAAGACATTACGATATTCAAAAACCTTCTCTCGAAATTGAGAAGCAAGTTGACGTATTTATACTCGAATGAAACGCACAGTTGGTTTGACGGACGTCAGACATTGCGGAAGGTGGTCGAAGCTCTCGAAGAAAACATCGATGACAAAGATGTGGAGTATGACATTGAAGATCGGCTTGACAGAGAGTTAAATGTAATCGGATACTTCAATCGGAAATACATTACGACGCGCGCGGAGGATATACCGGAACTGTCTGATGTGTGTTTGGTGATTCTGCCGCCGAGTTGTCCGTTTGATCATCGGACGGGCGAGGAATGCGTGGCGTTCACTGTTGCCGAAGATATATTGAGCCGATTGCGCGACGAAGTGCCGCGTCGAAACAAAAACATGCTGTTGTTTTTGGCGGGCGAAAGACCGGGCATCGAGGCATTAAAAAAACTCGTGCGGCGCAATCGGGCGTGGAC
>CALGGX010000382.1 GCA_937916025.1 uncultured Selenomonadales bacterium | reverse complement strand
ACGACGCTCTTCCGATCTAAATTAATTCCGGCTTCATGGCGAATAAGCGAGAAAATTTTTTGCGTTTCAATCAATGCATCGAAAATCGCTTCGGCAGTTAAATCCGGCGGCAACGGGACATCACGAAGATATTCGCGCCTCGGCATGATCAATCAAGCCAGTCTTCATTGCTACAGTGCGAAACTCAACTGCTGACATTCATTCTGCCTCCTCCAATTGCCGCCGTCTATTCGCGCTTGCGCCATTCGACAGTACTCCTCCGATTGATCGATCAGTATGAAATGCCGACCGAATTTCTTCGCCGAAACGCCCGTCGTGCCCGAGCCCGAGAACGGATCAAGTATGATCTGCCCCTCGACGCTCGACACAATCCGATCCGTCAACGCCTCGGGAAACGGAGCAGGATGCGGATTTTTCATCTCCTGCTTGATCTCCCATACGTCCGTGAGTTTGTTTGCGCCCTTCGACAACCGAAATTCACGCCCACACAATAAATATATCTGCTCCGTCGTCGGCAGAAAATATCCCGCATTGAAATTGATCGAGCCCGCGCGCTTCCATGTAATGATCTGCCGGAGCGGCAATCCCTCGACAATCACGCCGCGATTTTCCAATAAGCCGCCCTGCACCCGATTTTTGTTGTTGTAAAACACCGCGCCGTCGTCTTTGATCAGGCGACACATCTCGCCGACGCATTCCTTCTGCCACGACACATAATCGTCGTACGGCATGTTGTCGTCATACGCCGCATAACCGTTTTTTATTGCCGCATTTTTCCATTTGCCGGTTCGAGTGTTTTGCTTGAGCCCGTTGCCCGTGCTGTTGAGCAAATTGTAAGGCGGCGACGTGATCACGACATCGATCGACTTCGACGGCAACCGACGCATCACTTCAAGCGCATCGCCGCAGATGATCTTGTCAATCAAACCGTCAAGCCGATCGATATTTCCGAGCAATTCCGCGCGGAGTATTTCAGTCATTTCATCAGCGGCTCGATCGCCTCGCTCAATTCTTTCGCGCATTTTTTGAATGCGCCGCGACGTGCGCGCAACGGACTTGCTTTGGAATCTTCTTCATTCGTCGAGCTCGCCGCCTTCAGCACCTTCCGACGATCCACCAAAAACACGTTGACATTCACCGACAAACGCGAGCGATTTTTTTGCATCTCCGTCACAGAATCTTCAACCTTCAGAAAGATCACTTTGTCATACGCCCCGTATGAGACGAAGTCGATGAAGTCGCGCTGTTGCGGCTTCTGCTCTTCGAGATAGCCCTTGTCCAGCCAGAAGTTTTGATACTTGTTTTGCGCGTCTTTACCGAACTGAATTTGCCGATGCTCGCCCGAAAACGGCTTGACAAAATACTTCTCGACATGCTCGTAAAAATCCTTCGTCTTGTAATCCGCGCCGCCGATTATCACCACGCCCATTCGCTCCGTGAAGACCGGGGCTGCCAAAGCCGAAGCCGTCATCAAAAACATCATCAATGTCAACGCGATTAATTTCCTCACAATTGATCTGCTCCTTCATTTTTGACATCCATTTTACATTGCAACCGCATTTTTTTCAATAAAAAACTCGCGCCAGACATAATCCATGCGCAGGAGCCGGAGGCGGTGCCGCATTTCGATCGCGCCCTTCAAAAATATTTCCGAACTCGGCAATCGACATTTGCCCGCGCCCGACTTTGACCAGCGCGCCGACTATGTTTCGCGCCATCCGATATAAAAAGCCGTCGGCATGAAGACTGATCGTCAACATTTGCTCGCCGCCGACAGTTTCAATTTCAATCGACGCGTCAAGCATTCGCCGCACGGGATTGCGCCGCACTTCGCTCGACGATTGAAACGCATTGAAGTCGTGCCGACCGATCAACATCGACAACGCAAGCCGCATCGAAGCCACATCAAGCGGCGGTCGAACATGCCACGCGTACCGATCGAGCAACGGATTGCCGAGTTCGCCGACGTGTATTCGATACGTGTAGATTTTGCTTTCAACAGAAAAACGCGCGGAAAAATTCGCATCGACTTCGCGAGC
>CALGGX010000381.1 GCA_937916025.1 uncultured Selenomonadales bacterium | reverse complement strand
TCAGCGTATGCTTTTCAATCAAATCTTTCCAACTCATAATGTCTCGCCTCCCCTCAATCGAATTTTTCATCGTCTGACAGCGAGCAACGTGCCCGTACAAATCATCGCCACGCTTAACCACAACAACCAAACGAACGGCTTTGTCGAAACGGTTGCGGTGATCGGCGCGGATATGATCTCTTTCATCGACGGCAATACTTCTATCCGAATGCGCTGCTCATCGTCGGATATTCCCGTCAATCGAATGCGTTTTGCGCCGTCGAAAACATCAACCGGCTCGCTCGTGCCGCCGCCGCGCGTTACATGTATTTCGGGATTGATCGTTTCGACGACATTGCCATCCGTGATCGACAATTCGACGCGAACCGTCTTCGGCATGCCCGCAAGATCAAATTCAATCTCCGAATTCTTGTAAAGATACGCGAGCGAGTCGAGCAATGCCGTCTTTTTGCGCGTCAATGTCATTTCATTAAAGTCAATCACATACGGCGAAGGCGCGATGTAAACGTCACCCGACATCGTGCTCAAAATTGCCGGTTCCCGCGCGGCATCGTCGCCGTTCGAGCGCAATTTCGTCAACGCGCGTATTTCCTGCCCGTCCACGCTGCAGACGTAAAATTTTTCTCCGCCCCCTTCCGCGAACTGTTGTCCTTTGTAAATGATCTCGTGTCCGAGGATCGTCTCTTCAACGTCGGGCATCAACTCCTTCGTCTCGGAACCGCCGTTCGAGGATAAAACGATTGCAAGCAGTCCGAGCAATACTCCGGCATGAGCGAGCACGCCGCCGGGGCTGATCGATTTAAATTTGTATTTCGCAAAAATCATGATGATCAAAACGGCGATTGCGATTGCGAGCGGCGAAGTCGTTTTGACGTAAAAACTCGTGTCGACAGCCGCCGGAGTGCCGACGAGTTGACTTAACAGCGGCATTGACATTCCGAGCCAGACCAACACGGCGACGAAGCTCAAAATCAACATGCCGAGAAGAATCAAAAACGCGCGTTCGCCGAATGATTGATACATCCGACCTTCGGGAAGCAAGTTTGCTTTGATTGTCAGGATTGCGAGTCCGCCGATAAGAATGATTGCGTTTGCGATTGCGATCGTCAATCCGATTGAGGAACCGGCGAATGAATGTACCGAGAAGTCGCCGAGAATGCCCGATCGAGTCAAAAACGTGCCGTAGATGACGAGCGCGTAGGTGAAAATCGCGGCGGCGTGAGTTATTCCGAGCGTTGCCGGTTTTGTTTTCGACAGATTGAGCAAATGCAGAAGGACTGCCGCCAACAACCACGGAACGAGCGAAGAATTTTCGACGGGATCCCAGCCCCAATATCCGCCCCAGCCAAGCACTTTATATGCCCAGTAGCCGCCGACGAAGATGCCTGCCTTGAGGGAGCCGTGGCGCGCGCCGCCGCCGCCCTTCTGGCGTCCGAGTTTCTTGGTGCTGTGCGCGATCTCGCTGCGGTCCTTGGTCTTGGCATTGCCGTGACGCTGGTTGGCGAGATACTGGACGACGTCGAGATAGACGGCGTGGTCATTGGGCTCGATTGCGAAGACCTGGTCCTCGAGAGTCACCTTCTTGCCGGACTTGGAGCCGTCAATTTTCAAAACTTCTAATTCCATAACACTAAGCCTCCAAAATTACATAAGAACCCTTGGCTCCGGGGACGGAACCCTTGACAACGATGAGATTGTTCTCCGGGAGCACCTTGAGCACCTGCAGGTTCTCGACCTTCACGCGCTCATTGCCCATGTGGCCTGCCATACGCATGCCGGGAAGCACGCGGGACGGCCAGGAGGATGCACCCATGGAACCGGGGTGACGCAGACGGTTG
>CALGGX010000380.1 GCA_937916025.1 uncultured Selenomonadales bacterium | reverse complement strand
GCCGCCGCCCGCGCTATATGAGAACATGTCGGCGCCCATATTGCCGTAGAGCATATCCGCTCCGAGCCCGCCGTCCATCGAAGTGCCTTCCGAACCCGCACGAATTACGTTGGCATTTTTATTGCCGATCAGCACGACGAATTGATCGTTCGTTGCCGCATCGAGCGTGACGAGTTTCGAGTTGAAATCCGCCGCATCGACCACGCCCATGAAGTCGCTGATGATCAGCTTCGTCTTCTTGCTGTCGGAATAGGCAACGCCGTCGGAATCTTCGTCAGCGTACGGCGGATTGTCGGGATCGAAGACTTCTTCGTAATTCTTCTCGAAAATCGCCGATTGCTTTGCAAGGTAGCGCAAAAATATATATCCCGCCGCGTAAATCGAGCTTTTGGAACTCTTCGTATCGCTTACATTCAAATTACTGCTCAACTTCGACGAGGAACCCGCAAGCGAGAGAATATCGGAATAGCGTTGATCGTCAATGCCGTGCGTCAATTCCGCCATGCCCTCGCAAATGAAGTTCGGAAGTTTCGAGAAGTGATTGATGTTCGCCGCCATAACCGCATGCGTAAATTCATGCGCCAGCGTCCGATCGAGATATCCCGCGCCGGACGTACTGCTCGCGCCGTTGATTTCGTCCGTCAAATTGTTGTAATACCGCATGTTGATTTGCATTGTGAGTTTGACAGATTTTCCGCTCTTGGATTCGTAAGAGTAATTGACAAGCGCGAGGAAGTTTGACTTCTTGGTGACAAACTCGACATCCATTTCTTTGACGGTCGCGGAAGTCGCCGAGCCGAAACCGAAATTGTTGCCGTACGATTCCGCAATCAGATCGAGCCCTTCCTTCGTCCACCAACTGTAGAGCCCGTTGATAATCTTTTGCTGAACGTCCGACAAATTCCCCGGAATGTTGAGTGTAAGTCCGTTGACGGTGAATTTTGAACCGCTGAATGTTTGAACACTGCCGTTCTCGGGAATTATGTCGTCCTCGTCTTTCGTGTAAGGATTTGCCGCATCCCAACCGGTGATCGCGCCCGTATCTCTGCTGCTGAGTTCAATGCCGCAGTATTTCCGAAGAAAGGTTTGCGCGTTGCCGGCATTCTTGCAATCCTCGACACATTGCGCAATCGCCTCTTTGATTGTCGAGAACTTTGAAGAACAGGCGTTGATTGCTTCGTCAAGTGCTTTCGAGCCGCTCAGTGTCGTCTTGTCGAGCGCGCCCATGAAGTGTTTGATAACGTCCTGTTGTGCTGACATTGTAATTCCTCCCGACTGATCATCGATTTTCGGCAAAAAAATGTTACGACCTCGAAGTTTGGATGCCATCTTACAATGCATATAAAGAAATTTCCAGCTGCTCGAACTTTGGTGATTTTCAAGCAAGACGTGCAAATATCAGATAT
>CALGGX010000379.1 GCA_937916025.1 uncultured Selenomonadales bacterium | reverse complement strand
GATGGATAAGCTCGGAATGGAAGAGGACGAGCCGATCGAGCATTCGCTGATCACGAAGTCGATCGAGCACGCGCAGAAGAAGGTTGAAGCTCGCAATTTCGATATCCGAAAACATGTGCTTGAATACGACGACGTGATGAATCAGCAACGCGAGATCATGTATGGCGAGCGTCGAAAGATTTTGCGAGGCGAGAATCTTCGCGAGAACATCATGGGCATGGTGAAGCACATCATCAAACAGGAGCTGAATCAATACGCGAACGAGAAGCTGTATCCGGAAGAATGGCAATTGGACGAGCTGATCAAAGACGCGGAAAAGATCTATGCGCCGCCGGGCGAATTGAAGCAATCGGAGCTCGAAAAGTTGAGCCGCGACGAGCTGAAAGAGGCACTCGAGTCGATGGCGGAGTCGAGCTATCGCAAGCGCGAAGAGGTTTTCGGCGAGCAGGTCATGCGAGAACTCGAAAAAGTCGTCATGCTCCGAGTTGTCGACAACAAATGGATGGAGCATTTGGATCACATGGACATGCTCCGCGAGGGAATCAATCTCCGAGCGTACGGTCAGCGTAATCCGCTCGTCGAATATAAGATCGAAGCGTTGACGATGTTCGAGGAAATGGAAGCGTCAATTCAAGATCAGATTGCGGCGTTGATGTATCACGTGATGATCGCAAACCGCGCGGAAGAAAATCCTGAAGAAGTCGTCAATCACGAAAAGAATCAACTGAAAGATCGATTGCAGAATGCACAGGCATCGCATGGCGGCGAAGTGAGCGCGGCGGAGTCGAACAAGAAAGATCGGAATGCGGACGGCTCGAAGGTCGGGCGCAACGATCCCGGTCCGTGCGGTTCCGGCAAGAAATACAAAAACTGCTGCGGACGCGGCAAATGACGTTATCGATCGGAGGAATCGTTCATGGATAATAACGACGCCGATAATTCAACTCTCAACCCCCCCCTGTGTTTCCGATTTTTCAGATGGCAACGCTCCCGAACATAAAAGTTCCGATTGCGGTACGCCCGAAAACTTCGGATGAACCGCTGTTGCAAAGCATTTTCGGCAATCAGGAATACGCCTTGCCAATCAAAGAATTCAAACCGAAATTTATCGTCGATTGCGGAGCGAATGTCGGCTATGCGTCAATTTATTTCGCAAATCAATATCCGGAGGCGAAAATCATTGCAGTCGAGCCGGAACTTCTCAATTACAAAATGCTGACGTTCAACACGCATTTCTACGACAACATTCGATGCGTGCGCTCGGCAATGTGGGATAAAGAGACGTTCATCGAGGTGAAAGATGTCGGGCTCGGCGCGTGGGGTTTTATGACGTTCGAGACGACGGCTGAAAATCCGAATGCATTGCAGACGACGACAGTTTCGCGACTGCTCTCGGACTCGGGCTTTGATGAGATCGATCTGTTAAAAGTCGATGTCGAAGGCGCGGAGAAGGAAATGTTCGGCGCGGCTGATGTACATGATTGGCTGTCGAAGACGAAGGTTATAATGATCGAACAGCACGATCGAATGAAACGCGGCTGTGCAATGGCGATATTCGGCGCGGTGTCGAAATACAATTTCTTCTTCACGCAACGCGGCGAGAATTTGATTTTTGTTCGCGAGGATTTACTTTCTTGAACCGTTTTGATGAGGAGGGCAATTTATGAGTCGAAAGGCGGTTGAAGTTGAAGGACCGACAATTGTTTCCGGAGATGACGGCAGGAAATTCAGCTTTTACAAAATTGATTACATCCGAACGCCGTTGATTTTCCGAAAAGAAGACGAATGGTTGATTGAGCCGATATTCAAAGAACGCGAATACACGATTCCGATCAATCGTTTTCGTCCGGAATTTATTCTCGACTGCGGCGCGAATATCGGCACGAGTGCGGTTTACTTCGCCAATGTTTATCCCGATGCGAAAATCATTTCCGTCGAACCGGATACCGAGAATTTCGAGCTATTGAAGTTGAACACTTCGCCGTATCCGAATATCAAATGTATTAAATCGGCACTGTGGAATAAAGATACGTATGTAGGTTTGACGGGTTATCCGCCCGCCGCTTTCATGACTTACGAAACGAATGCGGACGATCCGAAAGCGATCAAAACGACGACGATCCCCAAATTACTTGCCGACTCCGGTTTTGCCATGATTGATCTGCTGAAAATCGACATCGAAGGCGCGGAAAAAGA
>CALGGX010000378.1 GCA_937916025.1 uncultured Selenomonadales bacterium | reverse complement strand
CACTCTTTCCCTACACGACGCTCTTCCGATCTACGATGCTCACGGTCATTATGACGATTGTCGGTGCTTTTGTCGGCAATGTGATCATCGAATTCCTGCTCGATATAAAAGTCATTCGTTGATTGATAATAATCATGCTCCGCTCCGCGCGGAGTTTCTTTTTTGCCGAAAACGGAGCGCGTTTTAAAATGTCGCCCGGCAAATGACATTTCCGATGCAACGCGAGTTATAATATCGTCGACAAAAAAATCGGAGGCGATACTTAATGAATGATCTCGACGAGAGAATTCAAAATCTGCTCGAGCGCATCGATCAAGCCGAAGACGATCCGACCGCACTTATGTACGAGCTCGCAAATGCTTATCAAGAGGCGGGGCGTTCCGACGATGAAATTGCAACACTCCGACGCGCCGTCGATTATCAGCGCAAAAACAACGGCGAGAGGTCTGATGATACCGTCATTGCATTGCGGCATCTGCAATTCGCGTTCGAGCGGTACGATCGGCAAAAAGACGCGGCGGCAATTCGCGATAAACTCATTAAGATGTACGCTTACGCATTGCCGAATGATGATCCGCGCTTGATTGAGTTGCTTGTCGACAATCTTCAGAGCATTCGACGCGTGGCGGAAGATTATGAACTCAGATCACAGCATACGATCATGTATCGCGTGTTTAACCTCGACCACTCGATATTCAAGCGGAGTGACGCTTTCGGAGCCGCGCGGATTTCGTTGCTCATTCTGAAAGAGAATGAATTGTGGCGGCAGGCAGCGGAGTTCGGCGAGAAATTTCTCGAGCTCGCGCGTCAAATCTTCGGTGATGAGTCCGGGCAAGTGCGAATGCTCCGCGCCGATCTGGCGTCGATTTATGTCCGACTGCTTGACGATGCCGAAATTCGTGCGCGATTGGCGAAGCTGTATTCGGATATATATCCCGATGAAACTCGCGAGACGATCGAGCTACTCATCGACAAGCAACGTCTGCTTGCCGCGCGGAAAAAAGAATTGCTCGATCTCGAAGAATTTTTGTATGCCCGCGTTTTTGACAATGCACTCGATCAAGTTGTCGTCGAAGTGATCAATCGTGATGAGGAAACCGATCTGTCCGAGATCATCGAGCAAACAGAGTGGCAGATGGCTGCATTAAACAAGGAGATTGAGTCGCAAGATGCGATTGACTCCGAAACGGACGATGAAGAATTTGAAAAGGCTTCCGAAATTGAAGATGCCGCCGAAGACGGGGAGATTGATTCGGAGTATCTCAAGAATGTCGGCATTAACGCCTTCCGAACTCTCGACACGCTCGCGGATATTCAACGGCAGGCGGGGCTCTTTGAATTGGAGATTGCAAATCGACGACGCGCGGTCGAATTGTATTATGAAATTTTCGGCGAGCCGGGCACGTGGACGGTTCGGATAATGGTCGGCGCGCATATGATCGTCGATGAGCTCGCGGCAACACTTGAGCGGCTCGGACGCGTCGATGAATTGTCGGAAGTCAACGCCATGTTGGCGGATATCGATCGGATGATTGCCGATTATCAGAATATGTCGCCGGAGCAGGCGTGCGAAGAAATTCGTAAGATGCTTGCCGATTGAAAAGTTTTCTGCTCCGCGCGGCGATTGACATGGTATAATCGAGTCGAAGGGAGTGAATGCCGATGATACCTGCCGCATTGAGTACGTTGTTTACGCTCGGGAGCGCGATCAAAACCGCGACCGATGCGATCAAAACCGTTGATAATGTCGTCGATACGGTCGACAAACTGACGTCCGATAAATCCGACGCCGACGAGTACGCGCTTCGATTGCTGATTAATACCGTGATCAAAATCAGAGAGGCTCGCTTCGAATCCGAGCGAAGTCTCGAGCAATTTCGGCAGACGAAGAAATATATTCTGTCGGGCAGCATGAAACGTTTTGTCGAGCAGTTTTCTCGCGTGAAGCCGGTTGAGTTTCAATATCGCGATCTTTCTGCAGGTGAGTTCGTCCAGCCTTCGGATGAGCTCGACGCAATGCTCGACGGGAAGATCAGTCGGGGCGAGGCTCGAAAGTTCGAGGAAGAAGGCAGGCAAATCTGTTCTTATCTCGACACGATAAAGGCACGTGCCGATCAAACCAACAATCGATTGACGACATTGGATCGGAAATTGAGCGACGCGGTCGACGAAATGGAATTTCTGCTTGAACGTCACGGCGCGGACGGCAGTAAATTGCCGAATGACGTCATGGAACAGCTCTACCATGCCCTTCAGATCGCGAAAAAGATTAATGAGATCATCAATACGCCGTTGTTGGCGGAATAAAAAAATTGCCCCCGTTCCGCGCGGAGGCTCTTTTATCATTTTTCGGCGACAACTCGATCGAAGAGTGCGGCGAGCTTGCCGGTGAGATATTTGCGCTCGAATTGCCGAATCTTCGGCGAGTAGAAACGTTCGGCGTGATCGCTTTGCTTCCAACGTCGGTATTCTTCAAGGATCATCCGTTTGATGCCGTCAATTTTTGTACTGTCGAAGGCTTTGCCGTGACCGGTATCTTTCAGCATTTGATCTACGATGCCGCCCTCAGGCGCAATTGCCAATATCGGGCGTCCGCTTCTAAAATAATCGTAAATTTTGCCGGTGCATACCTGTAAAAATCGCTCGCCTTCACCAAGCAATAAAAGTAATATATCCGAATTAAAATTACTTTCAAGAGCTTCTCGATGAGATACATAGCCGGTCTGCACTATTACGGAATTCAAATGATATTGATTTTCCAACTGAGACATATCGCCTGTAATTTTACCGACAATGCGGAACTCAAATTCATTTCTGTCAATAAGCCCTTCATCGAGTAATTGTCTCAAAGCCATGAAAACCGGTGCAAGATTAAATACTCTTTGTACCCAAATTATTCCGCTGTAATTTATGGTGAATTTATCGGTCTTCTTGATATTCATCGGATATTGCGCGAAGTCGGCTTCATCATAACCGTTGGTTACGCTTATGATTTTTTCAGGTGACAAATTGAAATGATCCACGTACATTGCTGCCGCGCCTTCGGAAATTGTTAAATTGCAACTTGCATGATGTAACAATATATTTTCCAAATCACGGAACATTTTTTGAAGAGGATTGCGCGGATCATATGGCGGACGCATGGGATCATCAGTCCATTGATCCCGATAATCCGATACCCAAGGAATGCCATATTTTTGTTTGAAATAAAAACCGACCAACGGATCGGCATTCGGATCGGCAGTAGTGTAAATGACATCGAAATCGCGTATATTCATATTCGCTTCGATGTATCGTATAACGTCCGTTGCCCACGACATCCAAGCTACACTCGGCAATGAAAGCAACATCATTGCGCCGTTCGGAATTTTAAGCAATTCGGAGAATAAGCGCGCGGCATTGCCGTCGTAAGAAATAATGCCGAACATAAAATTCAACATCTCGCTTATGCGTTGTACCGACAAACCGGCAGCAACTTCTTCATCAAAGCGATTATGTATGCGGACGATTTCAACTTCTTTCGATAACTCGTCCAACTGCGTGGGATCGACTGTAAAATTCGACCAAATTTTAGGCATCTTATCGATTGTAATAACTGTCGGCTTCCAACCGAATGACGGAAGATATTTTGCGTATTTCAATGATCGAAATACGCCCGAACTTGCCATCGGCGGAAATGCGGGAGCAATCATCAACACGCGTTTTTGCTTCGATGAATTGAAAAATGTCACCGGTTTGCGTATCGACATGTGCTCGCGGATCGCGCCGACGACCGTATCAATCGTCTCGTCACTCATCCATGCGCCCATCGGCAGACTTACAACATGTTTCGCCGCTTCCTCTGCCTTCGGCACATCAAAAAAGTCCGTCAGATAATCAAACATCGGCTGTCGGTTTAATGGAATCGGATAATGCACCGCCGTCGGAATGTCTTTTTCCTTCAATGCCGCCTGCAACGCCTCGCGATCTTCTACTCGGATCGTGTATTGCGCATAAACGCTTGTGTTGCCGTCGGCAATAAATGGAACCTTCACGCCGTCAATATTCTGCAAAGCCGCCGTATATTTACGTCCGATCTCCGCGCGGGATTTGATCTCTTCGTCGAACTTCTCGAGCTTCGCCAATAACACTGCCGCCTGCAACGTATCAAGGCGACTGTTGAGCCCCATGCGAATGTGGTGATATCGCCGATCCTGCCCGTGCTTGTGTATGATCACCATCTGCTTTGCGAGCTCGTCGTCGTTGGTGAACATCGCGCCGCCGTCTCCGTAACAGCCGAGCGGCTTCGTCGGGAAGAATGACGTGCAACCGATCGTCGACAACCCGCAAGAACGTCGCCCGCGATATGTCGCGCCGAAACTCTGCGCGCCGTCTTCAATCACCGGCAATTTGTATT
>CALGGX010000377.1 GCA_937916025.1 uncultured Selenomonadales bacterium | reverse complement strand
TCAGACGTGTGCTCTTCCGATCTATTGCGGACTGATGCCCAACTCCGAGAGTTTCACCTGCTCGAGCTCGACGTAAACCAGCTCCGATTGCTCGCCGATCAGCTCGATTTTTTTGACGTCGTCGATGCCGAGCATCAATCGCCGAATTTCCTCCGCGTATTGTCGAAGTTCTTCGTAAGAAAAGCCCTCGCCCGTCAAGGCGTAAATCGAGCCGAACACTTCATCATACGTATCATTAAAAAACGGTCCCATCACGCCCTCGGGCAATTCGTCTTTGATATCGTTGCAATAATTCCGCACGTCTCGCCACGTCGGACGAATTTCCGATACATCGAGCTCATCGCGGAGAATGACGTAAATTATTGTCGAGTTCGGGCGCGTTTCGCTGTCCAAGTAATCCAGCCCCGGAATATCCTGCAATTTCTTCTCGAGCTTATCCGTAACCTGTTGTTGAATTTCTTCAGCCGTCGCGCCCGGCCAATACGCGGCAACGATCATCTCGCGAATGACGAACTTCGGATCTTCCATGCGTCCGAGCGAGAAGTACGAAAAAATTCCGCCGACGAATGCCATGACGATGAAATACCAAATCAGCGGGCGATTTTTTAAAGCGAGTTCGGTTAAATTTCTCATTGCTCACCCGTCCTGACCTGCTGTCCTTCGCGCAATTTCTGAACGCCCGCGACCACGACCGTATCGCCGGATTTGAGTCCGCGCACCTGCACTTGATTTTCGTCAAAATCGGTGACTTCGACATTTTTGAGTGAAACCGTATCGCCGTTGACGAGCCAAACTTGCGCGGAGTTTCCGGTCTGATAAATTGCGCTTAACGGCAGAATGATCGCTCCCGTCGATTCTTCGCGCATCGAAACGTTTGCCGTCATTCCGAGTTTGACGTCCGCTCCCGACGGCAACGAGATTTTCACGGTGAATGTTCTCGATGCCGGATCGGCAATCGGCGAGATCTCTCGAACCATGCCGGTAAGTTTTTCGTCCGTCGCCCAAAAACCGATCAAAACGCGCTGCCCTTCCTGCACGGCGGCGATCTTGTTTTCGGGAATGTCGACGACGACTTCAAACTCGTTCGTCTGCACCAGCGTCAAGACGCTCTGCCCCGCCGACACGACCTGCCCGACTTCAGCCGAAACTTCCGAGATCACTCCGTCCGCATCGGCGTTGAGAGTCGTGTAGTCGAGCGCGTTTCGACTTTGTTGCGATTGCGCGATTGCGGCATCGTAAGCGGCGCGCGCGGCGGAGTATTGCGTTTGATACTGATCGAGAACGGCGGCGGGAATTGCATCGGCATTGAACAGTTCTGTGTATCGCTCAAGATTGGTGCCCGCCAATTGCAATTGCGCGCGCGTCGAGGCAACTTGCGCGTCGGCACTGCGAAATTGCTCGGCGATATCTTTCGGATCGAGTGTCATCAAGATTTGCCCCGCGCGGACGAGAGAACCGACCTGCACTTCGCGCGAGATGATCTTGCCGCTCACCTGAAATGACAGGTTTGTTTCGTATCGCCCGCGCACGACACCGGAATAATTTTCTTCCCGATCGACGTTCGTGAGTTTGACTTGCTGAATTTTGACAAGCGGCGGCTTCGGCGGTTGAATTTCTTCTTCGCCGCAACCGACCGTCAACAAATTCATTGCGAGAAAACCGGTCAATAATATTTTCTTCAAAAAAATCACCGCCCCAAATACTGACGGCGATATTATATCAAAACGGTGACAAATGTTAAACGTCTTCATGCAATTGAATGTCAAGAGCCGAATCTTCGCTTCGGATTTCATATCTCCGCTCGACGCTGCCGTAAATATTCACGTCCTGATGCGCCGTCGAAAATGCATTTTCTTCGATGAAATTCTCCGAGCCGAACATGATTTTCTCGATCGCATTCGATTGCATTTCGCCCCAACTTGCCGACGATTTCAGTAATGTCTCGATGCGTTTGACGAGCCGAAGGTTGTCGACGCCGATTGTTTGATCGTCCGGCATTATGACAAAGAGATAATCGCGCGCGCGGCTGATCGACACGTTCAGGATGTTGAGCCGGTTCAGAAACATTTTCGCATCGGCAGAAATGAATTGCGGCGGATTGAAGACGGCGAGGATGATATCGCATTCGTCGCCTTGGAAGCCGTGAATGGTTCCGACATTGATCGTTATGCCGGGCGGCAGTTTAATCGACGCCGTCAATTTGTTGATCAGATCGCCTTCCGCGCGGTACGGCGTAATGATTCCGATCGAAAATGTTTTGCCGGAATTGTGTTTGGAAATCAAATCGGCGAGATATCGGACGAACTCGAAAGTGAACAGCGCGGAGTAGATGTGATACGGCGAGCCGCCCGCGAGCTTTTTCGCGCGGTAAACACTTTCGTATCGCTTGACGGGGAATTTGACGATGTTCAGAGTTTTGATGTCAAGAATTCCGGTCGGAATGTTGAGCGGACGTTGCTCGTCGTCATTTCGATAATGTTTCAAAACGCCGTCGTAAGCAAACAGACTGAAAATCTTGCCGACTGTCGGGATGCTCCGATATTGCGTCGTCAACGTTCGGATTTTGAAACGATACGGTTCCGTTGTCGGATTTTGAAACGAATTCAGTCCGATCATCGTGTAAATGTTTTCATCCGCCCATTGCGCGACATGCGTGATCGGTTCGATTTGAAACGGATCGCCCGCGATGATGAATTGATGCGGCGTCTTTCGATACAAAGGCAAGATTATGTTGACGAGCGGAATCATAGAGGCTTCGTCGATGACGATGTAATCCCAATTAAGGTCTTTCAAAAAAAGTCTTTCTTCATTCGCAATAAAATAATCGTAAGGAAAACGCGCAATCGTCGTCACCGTAACCGCGCGGCGATATTTACGAATGTCGAGCGTTTTGTCATGAAAGACGCCGAATTGTTCGAGCGACTCATCATTGCATGCGCCGAATCGGATCAGCCAATCTTTGCAACTTCGGCAATTGGAAACGATCCGCGCGGCGAGAACATCGGCGGCTTTGTTGGTCGGCGCGAGCACGAGAATTTTACACGCGCTCGAATTCAGCATTTTCGGAATCAGAACTTCTCGCGCGAGATGCGTCGTCTTACCCGTGCCCGGCGGTCCGAAGATGAACTCGATATTTTTCGGCAAATGCTTTTTCATGTCAAAATTCGGCTCACATTTCAATTGATCAAAAGCCGTTGTCAATTCCTGCAACAAAAAGATCGGGTTTGTTGCTTCGATTGTTGCCTGGTCAACTGTTGTCAGATCAATGTCGGCGATCGCGTCGGCATTTTTGAGTTTGACGCGAAGTCGGAACGACTTGATGCTGATTGCATCGATGATCGGCTTTGCAAGCTGTTCGCCGCGTCGAAAGAGTTTCAATTGGACATCCGTCAACTCTTCGATCGATTGCGGAATGGAACGGCTCGGATATTTCAGAATGACTGTGCGTTCGGAATTCGGCTCTCGCTCGATTTGGCTGAAATTGATTGATATCTCACGACCGGTTGATGTATCGGAATTGAGTTTTTCGAGTTCGAGAAGCGTCTTGAACCATCCGTATGAATACTTCGGAAAGGTATCGGCGAGTTCGGAAAGTGCCTTTTTTTGATTGATCGCGTCGAGTTTCGTCTGATATTCCGAATCGAGTTTCGCGAGTTCTTTGTCGAAATCGACTGCGACGGCGGCTGATTTTTTTTCGCTGTCGACGTCTGCAGTTTCGACGGTATCCGAGCTCGGGTTCGACGCGCTCGAGCGATTTCCCTGTTCCGCGCGGCGTGATTTATCGGCTCGCGGCTCGGACTTCGGCTGATCGGATTGCGATTGGGATTTCGGTTCGGCTTTCGCCCGACTGCGAGTGCGGATGAGATCGTCGATATCGCGCTCGGTAAATCCGGCTTCTTCGAGGCGATCGGCGAGATCGATCTTGCGCTGTTGCTCGGGCGTGAGGTTTTGCGCCTCGGGAATTTGCAGGAATTTCATCAGCCGATCATCGCGCTCGTATTCGGCGGCGAGTGACGCTCGAGCGAGATCGCCGGGCTTTCGGCAATTGCCATCGCGATCAAATAGCCAGCGCGTGCGGCGGAGAATGTCGATGTCGGTCGAAGCGGTCTTTTTCGAGCGTGTAAACCGGCTGACGATTGTTGTCTCGCAATAGAGGACTTTCTTCGGATTGCGCGGGTCGATTGAGTATCGATCGAATACTCTCGCCAGCATTCGCCACAACAACAGCGATTTCGATTTATCTCGCGTCGATTTGATCCGATCAAGCACTTCACGGCAACCGTCAATGCACTTCTCGATCATGTTTTCAGCGATGACGCGGTCGACGATCTTCGGCGCATTTTCCGATACGCCCGTCGCCTTGAAAAATTGCTTGAGCTCGCCGAGTTCGCGCTTGTAACCGAACATCAACGCGTAATCCGAAAGACGCATGAAATTCACTGCCTTCACGCCCTTGAAATACGCCGCAAGTTCCTCGGAATGGAAATATACATCGCAAGGCAGACAACGCCGCCCGCCGATTGTAAACACGAACCGAACATCCATCAGCGTGTTGATGAGAGCCGTCCGCTCGGCGAGTTGCGCCTTCTCGTGATAATATCGAAAGAAGATCGAAATGTCCTCGCGCGTATCGAACTCGTCATCGCAATCGTACTTCGGCAGGATTTTGTTGTAAATCTCATCCTTGATCGACGGCGATTTGATCCCGAACTTGACGAGGCAAGCCTTGATCTCGTCGTCTTTCAGCAATTCTTTGTACACGGTCGGGTAGCCGCTCAACACAGACGACGGCATGAACAGTGCCTCGCGATCGTCTTCATAAAATGCCGGTGACGCCTTTCGATCCTGATCCAAGAATATCGGCAACGTCCGCGCAAGCTTGATGCAATCGAGCGCGTGTTCGTACAGCCGCTTCAGCCAATAAATCTTCTGCTGCTCGATAAATTCGCCCGTGATACGCGGCAGGAAATTTCCATCGCGGCACGCCTTACCGGCGACAATGTCTTTGATTTGACAAACTCCCCACGCATAAATGCGGGGGATTCCGCTATCAACAACCAAAGCTTCTAATGAAGGCGAAGTCTTACAAGGTCTCCTGCGCAGGACGATGCCCCGCCCTGTTTTTTCTCTTCACGCTGACAGAAATATTCGAGTTCCTTCGTTTAAAATATTTTTTGCCGCGTTTGTATCTCTATCGTGGTATGCGCCGCATTTAGGGCAACGCCACTGTCGCACCCTTAAATCTTTCGTTGCGGGATTCTTTTCTCCACATTCCGAGCAAAGCTGGCTTGACGGATAGAATCTGTCTGCTTGAATTATTGTCGTGCCCATGCGTCCTGCCACGTATTGCAAAATTTTCAAGAACATTCCAAAGCCATAATCTTGCATTTTTTTGCCATGACCGTGCTGCAAGCCTTTCAAGCTCAAATCTTCCACACAAATTAGCGCATACTCCGAACAAAGGCGTTGTGACAATTTCCAATGAAAATCTTTGCGCCGATTCTCTGCTCGTCGATAGATTTTTGCCAATTCAAGCCGTGCTCGTTCCATATTCTTTGACTTATCTTTTTTCTTCGACAGGGATTTAGACGCTCGTTTTAAGGCTTTCATGTTTGAAAGCAAAAATGACGGCGCGAGAATATCTTTCCCGTCGGACGCGATTAATATTTGCTCTTTAAATCCGAAGTCGTAGCCGACGCTTTCACCCGTTCGCGCCATAACTTCATTTTCCGTATAATCTGTCACAACGAAAATAAAAATATCTCCCACGCTATCACGTTTTATTGTCACTGTCTTAATCTTGCCAAGGATTTCCCGCGATTTAAAGTAGCGATATGGCTGATTGTTTATAATGATTGTGTTATGCCCCGCTTCAATTTTCCACCCCGCCTGTTTCAGCGTGAAGGATTTGTACCGACGAACTTTCTTGAATTTCGGCGGCGAACAACGAACTTTGCGCTGAACATTGTTAAAAAATAATCTGTAGGCACGGTCGATTCTGTCGGTCACATCTTGCACTGCTTGCGAGCCGATTTCCTTCAGATATGGAAATTTTTTCAACCGCTTGAGTTTTGTTAAATGTTTTTGCAATACGGACTTTTGAAGATACTTGCCGAACAATTTGTAGTAGCGTTTGTGCAAAGCAAGGCAATGATTCCAAATGAGACCTGCCGCATTTATCTGCCGATTCAGCTTTTTATTTTTTTTGGCTCGATAGAGCTTAAAGCAGAAGGTCTTCATATTGTTTCACTTCCTTATTCTCTGCGAAGTTTTTTGGTTCTCTATGTATTTCTTGATTATCTCCAGCGGTGCACCGCCAACTGTTGAAACAAAATAACTGTTTGTCCAAAGTGTCGGCAATTTAGTTTTGAGCCATGAAAATTCTTGTCGGAGAATCCTCGAAGCCCTGCCTTTGATTCTTTTCACTGCTTTATGAACTCCAAACTGAGGGTCGACTTCCAAAAGCAGCTGAACATGGTCAGGCATGATTTCCATTTCGATTATCTCTACTTGGATTTCTTGACACACTTCACAAATAATCTCCTTTAAGCGTGTGTCAACGCCATTGACTAAGACTCTGCGTCTGTATTTCGGACACCACACAATATGATACTTGCAAGAATAAACCACGTTATTATTTGTTTTATAATTCATGATTTGATTATACAGCAACGATTTATATAATACAAGTCTTTTCTCAAAATAAAAGCGGCGTTTCATCCCCATAGCTAAAGCAAGGGGCTTTCACGCCGCATCAATGGTAACTGCCGCGAATGTTGCCATGCTTGTAATGCACTTGAAGCAGATGATTCAGAAACAGCGTCGGCCGGATGAGGGCGGCGAGTTTTTCCGCGATCTCGCGCTCGGCTTGCTCGGCACCGATCTCTTTCCGATCGAAAGGAAATATAAATAATGTCTCGTCCGATTTTCGCTCGGGATGATCGTCGTCGAGCAGTATCGGAATGATGAACCGCTCGATCTTGAAATGAAAGCACGGATCATAAATGTGCGGCGTGCGAGTATAATGAAAGACGGCTTTAAATCCGACGCCGAATTTACCGATCGCATTAAACTTTTTGTTGGAGTTGGCGACGGACGTGATCGAATTGATATCGCCGAGCGTTCCGCGTTCTGTGTCGATATCCTCACGCTCGAGATGCGAGATCGAAAAATGTCGCGTGCCGTTGTGAGCAAACAACAATTCATTCGAGCGCAACTCGAAACGCGCGTGAGTGGCACCGGC
>CALGGX010000376.1 GCA_937916025.1 uncultured Selenomonadales bacterium | reverse complement strand
CGCCCAAAAATCCTCGCCGTCCGTTGCAAAAACTTCGCCGACTGCTTCGATCGATGTCACTTTCGAGATGATGCGGCGCATTTTGGATAAATGTCTGATCAAACCGACGATGTTGAAAGAACCGCCGAAGGCAATCGATGTCACGGAGTTTACCATGACCGAGAACCTTCCGATCACGCTGTTGAATGACGTTTATATGCAAGTGCCGAACGATATTTCGCTTTGCAACGATGCGATTGCGATCGTCATTCCGGACGCGCCGTATGAACTCGCCGCAATCGGTTCGCTTCAAAAAAACGACGACAAAATGCATATTCTCCTCAAGGTCAAAAACATTGTGTATGACGTATTTCGTCGGCAGAAGAATTTCTGCATCGTGTTGTTGCCGGATTCGGCGAATGATATTTTGGCGCGCGGCGATGAATATGACGGCGATGTTTATCGCATCGAATGCGAAATCACGTTTGCACAACTCAAACCGGCAAAATCGACTCTGTGCATCGACTTCGGAACGAGCAACACAACCGTCGGCACTTACGGCGTAAAAAACCCCGGCGGCAGTGAGCCGGAGATTGTCGAATTTATCGATGAAACGAGCGAACAATGCGAACGGCGTCCGATGATTCCGACGATTGTCTATGTCGATTCCTGCAAAAATGGTGTGATGAAGTACAGCTTCGGATATGAAGCACTCAAAAAAGTCATCGAGAAAGATTACAATCCGAAAGCTGCCGTGTTTTACGAGATCAAACGCTGGATTAACGATCTGTCGGGCGTCGAGGAACTTAACGACGAATTCGGCAACACTTCAACAGCGACACATCGCGATATAATGACGGCGTATCTCAAACACATCCTCGAGCTTTCGGAGCAGTATTTCGAGCGACGGTTTGAGAAATTGCATTTCACGGCTCCCGTCAAACTCAAAGACAGTTTCATCGAGGCAATGACGAATATTTTCTGCGATCGGACGGTTTTCGGCTCGGACATGTCGATAGACGAGGGCATTGCGATCATCTACAATCACATTGCGGAGCAACTTGCCGACAAAAAAAAGCGCGACGAACTCACGCAAAAGACGAAGACGGTTTTGATCATGGATTGCGGCGGCGGCACGACCGATCTTGCCAGTTGTGCTTACAGTCTCACCACCGGCTACAGCAAGATTTTACACATTCGCACCAAGTTTGAAAACGGCGACTCGAATTTCGGCGGCAACAATGTCACCTTCCGAATCCTGCAATTGTTGAAGATCAAGCTCGCAAATCAATTGAAACGCAAAAACGATCCGGAGCTTGACGAAGACCTTTCCATTCAGACATTGCTCGACGACGAGACTTCGATGCTTGACGTGATTGACAACGAGCCGAATTACGATGCGTATGCGGCGTTCAATGCGGCGTATGAAGAAGCGGAGGCGTGGGTTCCGACGCAATTTGCAAAAACGAAAATGCGCAATCGGAAAGGGCAATTCAAGCGCAATTTCTATTATCTCTGGCAGATGGCGGAAGCGTACAAAATTCAGTTCTATCGCGCGAGCATGGACTTCGTCTCGGTCGATTTCAATGATGCCGAAGATCGAAAGCTCGGCATTCCCGACGACGACAAGTATTATCTCTTCGTCCGCGAGAGCGAGAACGGCGAGTTGATCGAGAAGCGCAATCCGATGAGCGGAATCAAGGTTACCAACAATGACATTCATCGTCTGCTTTACGCCGACATTTACACTCTGTTGAAAACCGTGTTGTATTCCTACGACGTGAATGACGACGAGCAGGAACTGCTCAAATACAATCATTATAAATTGTCCGGGCAATCCTGCAAAATCACGCTGTTCAACGAATTGCTCAAAGAATTTATCCCCGGCAAATATCTCCGTTACGGCGACAAAAAAAATGTTTCGCCCGACAGCAGCGAATTGAAACTCGCCTGCATCAAAGGCAGTATCTATTATCGTTACGATACCGAGTACGGCGAGATCAAACCGCAAATCGAAATGGACACGCCGAAATTGATTTATAACGTTTGCAAACTCGATAAGTACGGCGAGGAGAAACTGGTGATGCTCGATCGGACGAAGCTCGAAGTCGTTCCCGATGTCGGCAACATCAGCGGCATGAAATTGAAAATCGAGCCGGAGATTGACATCCTCGCATCTTCGGCGAATCGCGCGACTTACGCCGTTATCTCGCAAAACGGCAAGATACAAAATCGCATCGACTTCGATTTCAATCGCCAAAAAGGGCGTCAACTCACTTCTCTCGAGCTCGAAGAAGACATCTCGAAAAGAACTTACGACGCCGCAAAAGACCTCGGCAAGTTCGTTGTCCAAAAGCTGGTCGCAATCAATTTGGACAACGAAGGCGAAGTGTTCACCGTGTTTGCGGTGCCGTCGAAAAACGGTTACGGCATTTACATTTATTGCGTCAAAAAGGCATTGGAGGAAGGACGCAAGCGGTATTATCTGCAGCAGGAGCCGAAGTATTACGGTTTCGAGAACAACAAACTCGACACATTTTTTGACGGCAATCGGTGAGGTGAGCGAATGCTGAAGCGAAAGATTTTGCAATTTCCGCACAAGGCGATTTTGACGGCGGCGATGCTCGAAGAGATTTATTCATATCCGCGCGAAGCCTTCCGATTGAAATATCGCGATTATGCTGACGGTATTCTCGAAGGCATGGATTATCGCCTCGATGACAACGGCGATTTGATTTTGACGGCGGGGCTTTTCAAATTCGACGGCGAGATTTTTGTTCTGTCCGATGATGTCAACATCAGCGAATTATCGGAGCAGAGCGATTTGGAAGTCGATCAAACGTATTTTGTATCGCCGATGAAGACAGCGAGTCTTCGTCGCGAAGTCTGTTTGACGGAAGAACAATTGGAACTGCAATTCATCGATCAAAATTCCGGAAATACACTCGGGCAATTTGAATATCGCGGACGGTCGGGATTCAAACTGCCGAATTCTGTCGACGATTTTTTCTTCAACGGCAATTTCATCGACAGCAATTTTGTCAACGTGATCGATGTTCCGATGGCGGCTCGCGACTCGGCGACATTGCATCCGCTGATCTTCCGCGCGGTTGAAAAATTCCTCGCGTCGAAAGAAAACAAGACCTTCATGGATTGCGCACTGTTGATTGCAATTCAAAACTCCGGCGTCGTCAATCAAGCGACGATCGAAACATACATTGCCGAAGAGGGCGGCGTCATTTCTGCCAATCGCACGGAGTTGCTCCGAGAATTTTTCAGATGCTTGAAAGAGTCTGAACCGAAGGCGATTTACTCGGTACAATCAAAAGAAGAAGCAAAAACGGCGCATTTCAAACGTACAATCGGCAAGATGATCTGATCGATGCAATAAAATTCGGCTCCGTCAATCGACGGGGCTTTTTTTTCATGATATAATTCGCGCGGGAGGCGATCGAAATGGAGACGATTAAAGGCAAGATCACGACGGCGATTTCGTTTGCAAAGACGATCGAGATCGAAGCTCGGGAGCAAATCAGGCGAATGTGCAATTACGAGTTCACGCGCGGCTCGAAGGTTCGGATCATGCCGGACGTGCATGCGGGCGCGGGTTGCACGATCGGAACGACGATGACGGTTGTCGACAAAGCCGTTCCGAACGTCGTCGGTGTGGATATCGGTTGCGGAATGTACACCGTTCGTCTCGAGGAACGCGAGATCGATTTTGAGAAGCTCGACGAAGCGGCGCATTTCATTCCCTCCGGACGAAATGTTTGGGAAGGGCGGCAGGAGCGTTTCGATTTGACAGAACTCGAATGTTATCGACAATTGAAAGACTCGCGACGCTTGGTTCGTTCGCTCGGGACGCTCGGCGGCGGCAATCACTTCATCGAGATCGATCGCTCCTCCGACGGCACGAATTACCTCGTCATTCATTCCGGCTCGCGCAATCTCGGCAAGCAGGTCGCCGAGTATTATCAGAAATTGGCAATCGATCTCGCGCACGGAAAGGCGGAATTGTTCGAGCGGCAGGAAAATTTGATTGCAACGTACAAAGCATTGGGACGCCGCACGGAAATTCAATCGGCTATCAAAGAAATGAATCGGGAATTCAAGGCGCGAAAGAGTGAGACGCCGACCGATCTCTGCTTCGTATACGGCAAGTATTTCGATCAATATCTCCGCGACGTGGCACTGTGTCAAAAATTCGCGCGGCTCAATCGGGAGCTGATCGCAAAGATATTACTCAACCGCACGGGTTTGACTGCCGTCGAATCGTTTCACACGATCCACAATTACATCGACACGAAAGAAATGATCCTTCGGAAGGGAGCAATCGCCGCGCATGACGGTGAACGGGTGTTAATTCCGATCAACATGCGTGACGGCTCAATTCTCGCGGTCGGAAAAGGCAACCCCGATTGGAATTACAGCGCGCCGCATGGCGCGGGGCGATTGTTCTCGCGCTCGGACGCCAAAGAACTGATCAATCTCGAAGAGTACCGGCAGGCAATGGAAGGCATTTACACGACTTCCGTCAATGAATCGACGCTCGACGAATCGCCGATGGCGTATAAATCAATAGACGACATTCTCGAAACGATCGAACCGACGGCGGAGATCATCGAAGTGCTCAAACCGGTTTACAACTTTAAAGCATGACGGCAATGCGAAAGATCTGTTTCATGCATCAAGCAAGTATCGGCGATACGTTGATGGTGACGCCGGTTTATCGCGCGGTGAAGGAGTGTTATCCCGACTGCAAAACCGTCGTCGTTTCCTCGCATGCGGGATATGAATTGATGCTCGGCAATCCGCATATCGACATTCTGCTTGCATATCGAAAAGGCGATCCCGTCCTGCCGATAATCAAAAACATCTGGCGCGCGGACGCCGCCGTTATTTTCGATTATCACTACCGCAATGCGCTTTACGCTCTGCTCGCGCTTATTCCCAAGCGCATCGGTTACGGTAAAGATTTGATCAACGTCCGATTGCGGGACGAGCCGCTTGAATTGTTCGAGCCGCTGAAATATCTCGCGGCAGTCAAACAACTCGGCATTCACACGGACGACATTCGCTTGACGCGTCCGGTTGCAACCGCCGAAGATCGGGCGCATGTCGACGAACTCTGTCGCTCGTTCCCAACTTCCGATCGGAAATTGGCGGTGATCGTGCCGTTTTCGCTTGACGACATAAAAGATTGGATGCCGGAGAGCTATCGTGAGCTCATTCGCCGATTGCAGGCAAAAAAATGCGCGGCGGTGATCCTCGGCGGACGCGATCAAGCCGAGCGCGCCGCGAGAGAATTTCCTGCCGCGATCAATTTGTGCGGCGCGACCAATCTCCGAGAATCGGCTGAATTGATCGCCCGCGCGGATGTTTATATCAGCGGTTGCACGTCGATGTTGCATGTTTGCTCGACGACCGATACTCCGGCGATTGCGATTTACGGTCCGTCGATGCCCGAGCAATGGGCTCCGAAAAAAAATTGCACGGTCATCACTCATCGATTTCCGTGCTCCCCATGTCATAATCTCAAGCCGATGACTTGCGTCGATAAAGACTGCATTCGCGCAATTTCTGTCGACGAAGTCTGGGCGGCTGTCGAAACTCACATCTGAAATTAATCTTCGACGGCGGTTTCGAGCGCGATCTTGATCATGTCATTGAAAGAAGTCTCGCGCTCTTCCGGCGTCGTTTCTTCATGCGTAACGAGATGATCGCTGACCGTAAATACCGCCAGTGCTTTTGCCCCGGCTCCCGCCGCGAGCACGTATAATGCCGTCGTTTCCATTTCGACGGCGAGAATTCCGTACTGCACCATCTTCTGATTGAGAGAACGCTTGCCGTCGCCGAAGATGCCGTTCGGATCGCCGTAGTCGTTATAAAACCGATCGGTGCAGAAAATGTTGCCGACCTTGACGTTGCAACCGAGTTTCTCGGCATTTGCAACCGCACGTCGAAGCAAATCGTAATCGGCAATCGGCGCGTAAGTGATCGCCCCGCCGAAGACCTGATGCACGATTGAGGAGTCTGTCGACGCGCCTTGCGCAATCAAAACGTCACGGACTTTTACATCGACATGCATGCCGCCGCAGGTGCCGACGCGGATCAGTTTTTTGACTTTGTAAACGTCGAGCAGTTCCTGTACGTAAATTGCGAATGACGGAATGCCCATTCCGGTTGCCTGAACCGAAACCGGAACGCCTTTGTAGGTGCCGGTGTAGCCGTAGACATTTCTGATGTCGGTATACTTCCGCGCGGAGTCGAGAAAATTCTCGGCGATGTATTTTGCGCGAAGCGGATCGCCCGGCAAGAGAACGCGCTCGGCAATGTCGCCGAGGTTTGCTGCATTGTGCGGTGATGCCATTGATAAAATTCCTCCTCGAAAATTATTGTTCGTCGTTCATCGGGATCATTTGCCGATGGCTCATTTTCTGTTGAGTTGCGCCGGACTGATTGTCTCGATCTTTCATGTCGGGCGGCGGTAACGGATTGCCGTTCTCATCCTTCGGCGGTTCCGGCGGCTGTTGACGATCGCCGTTCGATTGATCGCTTTGACGATCGTTGTTCATTTGCGGACGCCGATTGTCTTTCGATTGTTTGTCGTTCGACTGTTTGTCGCTCGATTGATTATCGCGATCCTTCATGTCGGGCGGCGGGAGCGGATTGCCGTTTTCGTCTTTCGGCGGCTCCGGCGGTTGCTCGCCGTTCCGACCGCGCTGTTGTTGATCATTATTCATTGCAGGACGCGCCGTTTGCTCCGTCTGCACTTTCTTATCGCTTTTCGATGCCGCTTCGACTGTCGTGATGTTGAGCGTCGGAATGACTGCCAACGCGCCGATCAACAGTCCGGCTAAAAGTTTCTTTTTCATGTAAGATCAATCCTCCAAAAAAACTTACGCCCTTGATTATACTCCGCGCCGACGATTTTGTCATTAGTCGCCGATTATTTTTTCATGAGAATATGATTAAGGGAATGAATACATTTTTAATCCTTGCCAATGACGGCTCGGCGAATTACAATTGCAATCGTGCGTTGGTGCAGACGCTTTGCCGTCGAAGCGCACAGAGGAGGTTTTAATCGTCGGCGGTTTTTTTGCTCGTCGACACGTTTGAAAGGTGTTGTTGTAAAATGGTTCTTGAAAGGCTCGAGGCGTTGCCGGTCGGCTCGTTTCACTACAAATTGCTTGCGGTGACCGGACTCGGCTGGCTGTTTGACTCGATGGACACTGGCTTGATCTCGTTCGTCTTGCCGATGCTGACAAAAGAATGGGGTTTGACGCCGGAGCAGGCGGGTTGGATCGGCTCAATCGGACTGATCGGGATGGCACTCGGCGCGGTGCTCGCCGGCACGATCGCCGATCGTCTCGGACGCAAGAGAGTTTTCGCCGCGACCGTCATTCTCTACAGCCTGTCGACGGGAATGTGCGCGCTCGCATGGAATTACGAGTCGCTTCTCTTCTTCCGATTTTTGGTCGGCTTCGGCTTGGGCGGCGAATTGCCTGTTGCCGCGACTTTGATGAGCGAATACGCGCCTGCGAATCTCCGCGGACGTTTCATTGTCATTCTCGAGAGTTTTTGGGGACTCGGCTGGCTGGTTGCCGCTTGCATTTCGTATTTGATCATTCCGCACTTCGGCTGGAAGATCGCGTTTGTAATCGGTACATTGCCCGCGTTTTACGTCTTTTTGATCAGAATGCACATGCCGGAATCAATTCGATATCTGATCTCGCATGATCGGATTGAAGAAGCGAAAAACATCATTCTTGATCTCGAATGCAAACTCAATGTTCGGAGTCGCGACTTCGACGAAAAACTCTCGCCTCAAGAACTCGGTTCGGAAAATCAAGCGAAGCCGAAATTTTCTTCGCTTTGGACGACGCAATATCGCACGCGAACGATCATGTTGTGGTTGGCGTGGTTCGGCATTGTGTATTCTTACTACGGCATCTTCATGTGGTTGCCTTCGATTGTGTATTCGCAGGGCTTTGAGATCGTCAAGACATTTGAATACGTCCTCGCAATGACTCTCGCGCAAATGCCGGGATATTTCGCGGCGGCTTGGCTTGTCGATCGTATAGGCAGAAAATACACGCTGTCATTGTTTTTGCTGATGTCGGGCGTGTTCAGCTACTTCTTCGGCAATGCGTCAACGGCATCGACATTGTTGATGTACGGCGCGGCAATGTCATTTTTCAATCTCGGCGCGTGGGGCGTTATTTACACTTACACGCCGGAACAGTATCCGACGACAATTCGTGCCTTGGGCTCGGGTTGGGCGGCAGGTTTCGGACGTATCGGCGGCATGCTCGCTCCGATGTTGGTCGGAGTGATGCTCGTTCACGGCATCGGCATGAACATGATCTTTGCGATGTTCGCATCGGTCTTCGTGCTGATCTCGGCAATTGTGTTGTTGCTTGGTGTCGAGAGTAAAAATAAAACGCTCGAGGAACTCGATGCATCCGTATTAAACCCCGTGCATAATCCTTAACAATAATCAA
>CALGGX010000375.1 GCA_937916025.1 uncultured Selenomonadales bacterium | reverse complement strand
GTTGGTCGAATCGAAGCTGTATATCTGATCGTTGCCTTCGCCGTAAGAGTAGATAAACACGTCCGCGCCGGTATTGCCGTAGAGCTTATCATTGCCGTCGCCGCCGTTGAGCGTCGTTCCGACCTTACCCGCATACAATTCGTTCGCCTTCGAGTCGCCGTTCAATGCCAACTCGCCTTCGTAAGCACTCGCGTCGATATCTCGAAGCGTCGGTGCATAATCGCTTACGTTCACCGTCGGCGATTCCAATTCCGCATCTGCGGCAATCATCATCTTCGTCTTGCTCGTGTTGTAATACAGACCGTTCGACAAATTCGCATTGTACAGAAGCAATTCCATTTCGTTCTCGTCGATGATTTCTACCTGCCCGACCGCATCAACCAATGTCAATCGCTCGCTGCCGAGCGAGATGATGATGTTCTGCCCGCTCTCTCTGATATTCGACTCGTCAATCGAATTCACGCCGAAAAGCTGAAGGATATCGCCGTTTTCGTCGTCACTGCCGTCGAAGTTGTAAATGTAATCCGAGCCCTCGCCCGCGGTATAGCAGAACGTATCTCTGCCCGTGCCGCCGTACAATTGATCGTTGCCGAGTCCGCCGTCGAGCGAACTGCTGCCCGCACTGCCGCGCAATATGTCAGCCTTCGAGCCGCCGACCAACACCACATCGCCTTCATACGCGCTCGCATCGATCTCCTTCAAATTGCTTGCGAGCGTTGCCATGTCAAAAACATTATCCGAACCCAGATCCGCATCGTCGGCTATCGTCAATTTCGTCTTGTTTGAATTGTATTCGACGCCGTCCGGCAACGGCTCGTTATACGTCGCGATTGTATCTCCGTCAATATCCGTTACGACGATATGACCGCTCGGATTGACAAGCGTCAGCCGATTGCTTCCAATCTTGATGATCGTATTTCGCCCGTTATCGCGAAAGTTGCTTTCATCGAGCGAGAAGTTGTCTTCCATGATCTGAATAACGTCGTTCTCGCCGTCATAATTGTAGATATAATCCGAGCCGCTCCCGATCGAATAAACGAAAACATCATTGCCCGCGCCGCCGTAGAGTTTATCGGTACCTGCGCCGCCGTCGAGCGTACTGCCGCCTTCGCCTGCATGAAGTTCATTCGCCTTGTCGTTTCCGATCAGCACCACTTCACCCGCGTACTCCGACGCATCGATATTTCGAATGTTGTTTGACAGCGTCTCCATGTCGAAAACATTGTCGTCGCCCAAGTCCGCGTTTCGACCGATTGTCAAAGTGCGTTTGTCCGTCGAATACGAAACGCCGCCGTTCAAACTGCTGCCGTAAACAAATCGCTCGAGATCGTCGCCGATCACGACTTCAATCGCGCCGACCGGTTTATTAATCAGAATCCGCTCCGTGCCCAAATTCAGCATTACATTCGAGCCGCTGTCTTGAAAATCGGATTTTCTGATTGAATTGATGCCGAAGACTTGAATTACGTCGCCTTCATTGCCGTTGTAATTGTATATTTGATCGTTGCCGCCGCCGACAGAAACGACATATGTATCCGCGCCGCTTCCGCCGTAGAGTTTATCCGCCGCCGCGCGACCGTCAAGCGAACTGCCGCCCGAACCCGCGCGGAGCTCGTTTGATTTGTCATTGCCGAGCAGATTGATCGAATACTCGTACCGGCTCGCGTCGATATCTCGGAGATTGTTTGACAGAGTTTCCATGTCGAGAACATTATCTGCCAGCTCGTTGATGCGTCCGACAGTCAATTTTGTGCGCGTCGTGTTGTAAACCAAACCGCTCGGCAAATTCTCTTCATAAGTCACGTTGAGATCGTTGCCGCCCTCATCCTGCAATGCAATCGGACCGATCGGATTGACGAACGTCAAATTATTGGAGCCGATTTTAAGAATGACGTTGCCGTTCGAGTCGCTGAAATCTTCTCTCTCGATACCGTTCACGCCGTAAAGCATGACGATATCGCCGGAACTGCCGTCGTAATTGTAAATGAGATCATTGCCTTCTCCTGCAACGTAAGCAAAAATATCTTCGCCTGCGCCGCCGTAAAGTTTGTCGTTTCCGAGCCCGCCGTTGAGCGAACTGCCGCCCGAACCCGCGCGGAGCTCGTTGACTCTATCGTCGCCCAGCAATATCACATTGCCTTCATAAGCACTCGCATCGATATCGCGAAGGTTGTTGACATAATCTTCGACGTGCATCTCGGACTCTTCATCTTCCAATTCCGCAGTGCTTCCGATCACCAGTCGCGTTTTATTGTCGGCATATTGCACTCCGCTCGGCAAACTCTTGCCGTAAGTAAGAATTTCGTTCTCGTCCGAGTCCAGCAAAGTGATCGCGCCCGTCGGATTGTTGATCATCACTTTTTCGTTGCCGAGTTTCAAAAACGTATTTTCATTGCTGTCCTGAAAACTCGACTTGTTTAAATTGACATTGCCGAGCACTTGAATCGAATCGCCCTGATCGCCGTTGTAATTGTAGATTTGATCGTTGCCGCCGCCGAGCGATACGATGAAGACATCAACGCCATCGCCGCCGTAATATTTATCCGTGCCCTCGCGTCCGTCCATGGTCGCTCCGCCCGAACCCGCGCGCAATTCATTTGCTTTTTCGTTGCCGATCAAATACAATTCGCCGCTATAATTCGTGCCGTTGATCTTTCGGAGATTGTTTGACAGAGTTTCCATGTCGATTGTCGGATCTTCCAATTCGGCGTCGCGCCCGACCGTCAATTCCGTCTTGTTTTCGTTGTAAGAAACGCCGCTCTCGAGCGTTGAGTCATACGCGATCACCGAATCGCCGTTCGAGTCGAGAATGATGATCGAACCCGTCGGACTTACAAACGTCAGCTGATTGGTGCCCAACGTCAAAATTGTATTTCTGCCGCTGTCACGGAAGCTGTTTTTCGTCAAGTTGCTGATATCGCCGAAGATTTGAACCAAATCCTGCGCTTCTTCGTCAGCAGAATTGTAATTGTAAATGTAATCGTTGCCTTCGCCCATGACGTAAGCAAACGTATCCGCGCCCGTGCCGCCGTACAATTTATCGAAACCGCCCGCGCCGTCAATCGACGAGCCGCCCGTACCCGCGTATATTTCATTCGCGGTTGAGCCGCCGAGCACGGTGATCTCGTTTTCGTATTTCGATGCATCGACGTTACGCAAATTGTTCGAATAACCTTCGATGCTGATGAAATTGCCGTCTTCGGATTCGTCCAATGCCGCGCCTTCAGCCACCGTCAATTTCGTCTTATTGAAATTGTAAGAGACTCCGGCAGGCAAACTCTTGCCGTAAACGATCATCGGCTCGGGGAGCTCATCATACTCGTCATACATCTCGTCGCCGAAGACGGTTATCGCGCCGATCGGATCGACGAGCGTCAATGTCCGAGTGCCGACCTGTATGATTGTCGTGCCGTTTGACGTATCTCGGAAATTCGATTTTGTCAAAGAACCGACGCCGATTAATTGAATGACATCGCCCGCATTTTCAATCGTCGAGTTGTAATTATAAACGAAATCGTTGCCCTCGCCGTTGGTGTATCGGAAAACATCACGCCCGTCGTTGCCGTAAAGGTGATCGTTATACCCCGCGCCGTCCATCGTGCCGCCGCCGGGACCGGCTTTGATCACATTCGCGTTGCTGTTGCCGAGAATGTAGAGCGGATCGGGATAAGTCGACGCGTTGATCGTTGCAATTAAAGTGCTGAAATTGACTGCATCAACAATCGTGTCGTTGTAATTCGCATCGATGTAAAGAGTTCGCGAGTCGGAAGAAACCGTCGAGCCCGACGAATCGAATTTCGCCAATTCCTCGCCGTCGTCGTTGACAATCGTCACCGCGCCGCGCGGATTTACCAACGTCAAACTGCCGCTGCCGACTTCGATCTGAATATTGTTTTCGCCGATCAATCGAATTGCCGATTGCGAGAGACTGTCGATACCGGAGATGTTGATCACATCCGGCGCGTCTTCATCGGAGCTGTCAAATTCATACACGGAATCGTTGCCGCCGCCCACGCTGTAGCGGAACCAATCCGCGCCGTCACCGCCGTACAATTTGTCATTTCAGAGTCCGCCGTCAAGAGTACCGCCGCCGCTCGGAGCGCGCAAGCCGTTGTCGAGAGTATTGCCGATGATCTCGAGCTCCGCCGTCCGAGTTCTCGCCGTCACCGTTTCGACCGCATCGTTGTAATCCGAAGCGTCGATTACATCTTCGCCGTAAGCGTCCGTTACGATCAGCGTCTTCCTGTCATTGCTGATGCTTACGCCGTCCGGCAACGCGTGCGTGTATACCTCGCCGTCGTTTTCGTCCACAAGCAGGATCGAGCCGCGCGGATTTACGAAGATCAATTGGTTCCCGTCAACCGTGAGTGTTGTGTTGGAACCGACTTCATTGAAATTCGCCTCGGAGATATCGCCGTAATTTCCCATGAGCACGACTTTGTCTTCGGCTCCTTCGAGCGTGGAGCTGTAATTGAAAATCGTATCTCTGCCGCTGCCGACCGTCCAGACGAAATAATCCGCCGCCTTCTGATTTTGATCGCCGTAGAGTTTGTCGTTGCCGTTTGCGCCGTCAAGAGTGGTGCCGCCGCTGCCCGCGCGGATCTCATTGGCGTTTGAGTTGCCGATGATCGACAGCTCGCCCTTGGAATAAGCTGCGGCATTAATCGATTCGAGCTCGGAAGAATAATTTGCCGCATCGACAACTTCATCTTTGTAATCGTTGCCGATCGCCAAAAACTTATCGGAAGCGAGCGAAGCACCGTCTGCATTGTACGTTGCGAGTTCGGTTTCGGCTTCGTCAATCAGACGGATATCGCCCGACGGCTTGACGAGCGTCAATGTGTTCGAGCCGAGATTTATTGAAACAATCCCGTCCGTTCCGATCTGAAACACGCTTTGATCGATGCCGGAAGTATCGCCGTGCAGTTGAATTACATCCGCCGAATCTTCATTCGAGGCGTCAAACTTGTAAATTGTATCATTGCCGGAGCCGCCGATTGTGTAAACAAAAATGTCCGCGCCGTTGCCGCCGTACAATTTATCCGAGCCCGCGCCGCCGTCGACACTGCCGCCGCCACTTCCGATGCTGATATCATTCGCCAATGTCGTGCCGACGATGTTGAGCGGCTCGGTGCGCCGCGCGGCGTTGACGGTTGCAATCGACGTGCCGTATTCGGACACATCGAGATCGGAGCTGTCGTAATTGTCATCGACGGCGATTGAAGATCGATCGGCGGCAAGCGTAATGCCCGTGAAATCATAACTCTCGATGGCGGTCGCGGGATCGGCATTGCCGTAAACGCCGCCGATTATGCCGCTGTAATTTTCAATTGTGAGAGTGTCGTTACCAAGATCGATAAGCATCGTGCCGCTTCCGACGGGCAGGAAATTCGCTCGCGTCAATTCGCCCGTGACGCCGTAAATGATCAATTCGTCGTTGTCTTCGGCGTTGTAATTGAAAAACGTATCGGAACCCGCGCCCACCGTGTGGACGAAGTAATCCGTGCCTTCATTGCCGTAAAGCGCATCCGAGCCCGCGCCGCCGTCGAGCGTGCCGCCGCCGATTGCGCCGTAAATTACATTGGAAAGAGTGTTGCCGGTAATGTTAAGAGCGTCTTCCCTTGCACCGGCACTGACGGTTCTCAAAGCCGAATACTGACCGGCGTCGAAAGAATTATCCTCGTAAACATCAGAAATTTGAACCGCCGTGCGATTGGCGTTGAAAATCAGTTCATTCGGATTGACCACGAGCGGTTGCGAGCCGCCGTAATCGATATTGAGTTCGCCGGTGACGTTGGAGAAATTCAAAGTCTCCGTACCGAGATCGACATAAACTCGTCCGCCGACGTTGAGCACTTGAGACGCATCAAGCGTATCGACGCCGAACAGAACGACGTTGTCATTTTCGCCGTCATAATTGAAGATCGTATCGTTGCCCGCGCCGAGCGAATGAACGAAAACATCTTCGTCCGCTCCGCCGTAGAGTTTGTCGTTGCCCGTCGCGCCGTCGAGGGTACCGCCGCCGGAGCCGATATAAATTACATTGTCGAGCGAATTGCCGATCAGTTCCAATTCCTTGTCGTTGTCGACAGCTTGGATTGTCTGAAGTCGGGAGTAATTGGTCGCGTCAAAAGAATCTTCTTCATACTCGCCGTAAAGAAAAACGGTACGCCGGTCGGCACTGAAATACATGCCGGTTGAGTTGTAAGCGAATTGCTCTCCGTCATTGTAAGAGAAATTCAATGTCCCCTTGCTGTTGACGAATGTGAGCGTGTCATTGCCAAACTCGGCATAAACATTGCCTCCGACGACGGGTAAAAAATTCGAGTTGTCGAGCGTCGTTACGCCGTAAAGCACAACTTCATCGTCGGCATCTTCGCTGTTGTAATTGTAAATGGTATCGCTGCCGGTTCCCACCGTATAAACAAAAACGTCGTCGCCTTCATTGCCGTAGAGTTTATCTTTCCCCGCGCCGCCGTCCATAATCGCGCCGTTGCCCGCAACACTTATGATGTTGTCGTTGTCGTTTCCGATCAGACTGATGTTTGCGGGAGCCTCATTGCCGTAAATGTTTACAAGTCGGGAGTATTGCGAGCCGTCGAAAATATCGGACGTATATTCGGAGTCGATGGAAACGTTTTGTCGATTGGCACTGAAAGTCAAGCCCGTCAAATCGACTTCCATTGTCTGATCATTGTATTGCAGAACGAAAGTCGTCGTTGTACTGCCGAAATTCAAAGTGCCGGTTCCGAGATCGATGGCGGCGCGCCCGTTGCCGAAATTGACAAACGCCGAATTGTCGAGAGTGCTCACGCCCGACACGGAAATTATATCGCTGTTTTCGCCGTTGTAATTGTAAACGGTATCATTGCCCTGCCCCGGCGTGTAAAGAATGAGATCGTCGCCGTCTCCGGCATAGATTTTATCCGCCCCCGCGCCGCCGTCGATCGTGGTATTTGCGGAGCCGATTGTAATGACATTGGCATTGGAATTGCCGATGATCACCAGATCGCTCGAGCGTTCGGAAGCGTCAATCGTGATAACGGAACTGCCGTAAGACGACAGATTGGGAACATTGAGCTCGTCTTCGGCGTAATCGTCGTCGACTTTGATCGAAGTGCCCGAGTTGTTTGCGATCAAACCTTCCGCCACGTCGACATCCGCATCCCAGATCAATTCGGATTCGTCATTAAAAGTTGCCATGATTTTACCTCCCCTTACTTCGTCGATTTATGCCGATTGATCTCATTCCGCGCGGAGCCGAGCAATTCATTCTCCTGTCGATTGAAGGGCTTGAAGTCGTCATGCAAAGCAACTTCGGCGTTTTCGACGGGCAGAATTTCGCCGATCGGATCGGATTGCCCGTCTTCTTCAAACCAATAATCGTTTGCCGACTTCTGATCAAGTGCATAATTGACAATGCCGCTCGAAAAATCGTCTGTCGTTTTGTTGAAGACGTAATTGTTCATCTCGCCGTCGCTGTCGATGATCGTAAGAGTTTCGCCGCGCCCTTTGTTGATTGTCAGCGAGCCTTCGTCGAAATTCAGAATTACATTCTTGCCGCTCACTTTGACGCTCGCGACTTCATCCGAGTCGATTTGAATAATATCCTGTCCGGCGGTGTATTTGTAAATCGTATCCTTGCCGAAGGAGTAGATGAAAGTGTCCTCGCCGTTGCCGCCGTAAAGTTTGTCGTTACCATCGCCGCCGTCGACGGTGCCGCCCGCCTTCCCGAGTTTGATGATGTTATTGTTGTCGTTGCCGAGTAATTCGATCTCGTTTTCGACCTTGGAGGCGTTCATCATCTTGATTTTGGGCGAATAATCGTTGGCATCGAAATCGTCGTCGAATTCGGCATCGAATTTGACGATCGTCCGCGAGATGTTGTATTTTGCACCGTCGGGAAGCGGCTCGTCATAGATTTGATTGGTGGTCTTGCCGTCGGCGTTGACAATTTTGATTTTCCGGTTGGCGGCATCCTCAACAGTGAGCATGCTGCCGTCGGACATGAAGAAATCAACATCGTTACCGTTGATCTCGTAAGAAGAAATCGTGGCGTCGACGAGGCGAATTCTATCGCGCCCGCTCGTGAAGTCGACAATGACATCGTCGCCGCCGTCGTAAATGAAGTTGTCGACGCCGGAGTTGCCAATCAAAGTGTCATCGCCTTGCCCGCCGTCGAGCGAACCGCCGCGTCGTCCCGCGCGAATTATGTTGTCGTTGCCGTTGCCGGTGATTGCAACCAATTTCTGAACCGCAGAAGCATCGACGGTTTCAACAAGCGCGGAATAATCATCAGCGTTAATCAAACGAGCTTTGTACGCCGCACCGATTGTGAGCGTCGACTGATCGCCGGAGAGGGTAACGTCGTTATCGAAAGTTGTATCATCGGAAAGGGAGGAAGTTGTGTCAGTGTCAGTATCAGCATCAGCATCTGTATCAGCGTCTGCATCTGAATCGGCATCTGCATCTGTATCAGCGTCTGCATCTGAATCGGCGTCTGCATCTGAATCGGCGTCTGTATCGGAATCTGAATCTGCATCTGAATCGGCGTCTGCATCTGAATCTGAATCAGCATCCGAATCGGAATCAGCAGATCGGAAGAGCGTCGTGTAGGGAAAGAG
>CALGGX010000374.1 GCA_937916025.1 uncultured Selenomonadales bacterium | reverse complement strand
TCGAAGAGCGGGATGAATTTGCCCGGCGGCATAAATCCCATCTCCGGACTGATCCAGCGAATGAGTGCCTCCGCGCCGATAATCTTTCGCGTGCGGATATCGTATTTCGGCTGATACCACGCGTGAAATTCGCCTTCGGCGAGCGCGCGCTCCATCGTCGTCTCGATCTTGTGTTGCAACGTCAAGTCTTGCTGCATCGTCTCGTCGAAAATGCGCACGTCCGTCTTCGACGGCAAATGGCAGGCGATCTTCGCCCGCTCGACCGTCAAGCGAACGCTGAAATCGTCTTTGTGCATTTCGCAAATGCCCGCGCGCATGTGCAGCCAAATTCGCGCGTCGGTCGTCTCGATGTAACTGTACTGCTCAACTGCTTCTTCCGCAAGTTTCATAATCCGATCATCGTTCTCCGCGCGGCAGATACAGATCAAATGCCCCGCGTCGATGCCCGCCGCCGTGTACGCCACCCATGGCTTTTGGCTCATTTGCTCCGCCATGTCCTGCAATTGCTTGATCAAGAGTTTGTCGCCGTACCGCTCGACCACCGCCGCATTCGTCTGCATGCGAAACACCACGGTGTAAATTCTTTTCGGTTCGTTCTCGTCGGAGAGTTTCGCGAAAAATGTCGGCATTTCACTCTCCAGCCATGCTAAATTCGGCAGATCATATCGCGCGTCGGTATACGCCATGTGCTGAATGATCTCGAGATGTTTCTGCCGCATTCGATTGCGATACCAATAAATGCCGCCGACGACCGAGCTGATTGCCAAGATCAGCAACATCGACGCGATCGGATGATGATAGATGAACCATTGCGGAGTGAAATGCACGATCGATTGCTGATTGCCGCTGACGGTGCTGCGGATCCAATCGCCGTTAAAGTGATTGATCTCCTTGTTGAGGATATGCCACAATTCCGGATCGGCATATTTGTAGACGCCGAAGCTGATGTCTTCGGTGAAATAACTGTCGTCTCCGGCAGAGAGATTGTAAGAGTCCGTCGTTTCGATAAGAAAAGGAATTGCCGGGCGCGGCGCAAAGATCACATCGGCATGCCCTTCGCTGACCGCGCGGAAGCCGTCTTCGAGCGTTTCGACATACAACCGATTTTCTTCGGCAAATTTCGGCTCGATATAGGACTTCGTGTAGAGAGTTTTTCTCGGGCAGGCAACGTTTGCGAATTTTTTGTTTCGATGGTCTTGTCGGCTGACCGGAACATAATCGATCGATAAATATGATTGCGTGGGGTGCAGATTGAAACTCGTTGCCCAACTGTAATCGCAAACGACATCGGCGAGAAAATCGGCTTGCCCGTTTTGAACGAGCTCGGCGGTTTCGGCAATCGAGTTTGTCGAAATCAATTCGATCTCGACATTCAAATCGGCGGCGACTTTTTCCATGATGTCCGGAATTGCGCCCTTCAATTGCCCGTCACTCGAATAAGCATACGGACGTTGAGAACTCATTACGGCGACCGTTAATTTCTTTTTGCGTGCGAGATATTCCCGTTCCTGCTTCGTCAAAATCAGCGGAAAGCCCTCGGAAGCGATATATTTTCGATTGAGCCGATCGCGAATGTTCGGCTGATAGAGCAACATTTGATCCATTGCTTCATTGAGCTCGTCAAGCAATTGCTTGTTGTCTTCATGAACCAACAGACGATAACTCTGCCGATCGAACAGCGCGAAGATGTTTTGAGAACGCTCCGGATCGAGCATTGCGTCAATGTAGCCGTCGATCTCGCCGAGACTCAAGGAATATTTCATGTCGGAATAACTTTTGAACGGCACGATCTCGTAAGTGAAGCCTTCGTAAGCGGCGATCTTCGGCAGAGACGGCACCGGATAATTCGACGGCAAGTTTCCGATCTTCATCGTCGAATTCGGAATGCCGTTGAGTTTTTTCGAGAGGATCAGCTCCATCGGAAAGCGTCCTATGACGTGCGCGGTACGTTTGGCATGCGGAATCAATCGCCAATTGCCGGGAATTTCGGGAATGAGATCGAGCTCGCCGCTGTTGAGTTTCCTGCCCATTTCATCCCACGTCTTGCAAGCTACGTAATCGAATTTCCAGCCGCCGT
>CALGGX010000373.1 GCA_937916025.1 uncultured Selenomonadales bacterium | reverse complement strand
CCATCGCTGAAATCCTGTTGCAAGCAAAGAGATTATCAAGATTTTCTCTGCTGCATTTGCAGTCTGTTTTAATCGTCCGTTTCACTTCATCACCTCGCTTTCTAGATGATTATAGCATATTATCATTTTCCATTCCAACAAATTTTGGGTGCCGCTTCATCCCCATAGCTAAAGCAAGGGGCTTTCGCGGCTAATTTTCGGTAAGATGTTTCTTCGCGCTGTCGATGATCGCCTTCCGAACATCCGCCAATTTGTCGTTCAGTGCCTCGATATCCTCCAGCCAATCATTGCGGAGGACGGGATCTTCGGTGAGTTTCATTGCTTGTGCGAGCAACTTGAATGCGATGTTCTCGGGGATTTCGATGCGAATTGCGCCGTCGCCGATGAATCGGTTCATAATCTTGCGTTGCATGCCTTTATCGGAGATCAGCGACTTGCTCTCGTGCGTGACAATCAAAAAAAAGAACGGATGCGTTTGACTGATCTCGACAAGTTCCTGAAAGCCGGTCAAGGAATTTTGATTGTTTTTGAAGTACTCGGTGAACTCATCCCAGAAAAATACTATGGCAGAAATACGATCGCGATTTTGGTCGAGGACATTTTTAATCCAATTGCACAGCGCGGACATATTCAATCGGAGCGCGGTGATGCCGTTATCGTCGGCAACTTGCATGATATGCTTCATCATTGCGGTGACGCTCGTCGGATCGTCGACTCTCTTCAGCGCGTCGATTACTTCGTCGACGGAGCGTCCGCCGAAATCCCACGCGTATTTCTCTTCATGGATAAGATCATTGAAGAAATTACGATTGGCGTCTTTTTCTTCGAGCCACTTCAAAGCGGCTTCTCGCAACGAAATCTCGCCGCGATTTTCGATGTGATGTTCTCTCAGCGCGTTGGAGACACTTTCCTGCACGGCGACTATTAAATCCCGATCGGAGCGAATGTCGGACGAGCCGATGCGATGCACCGTGATCAATTGCCCGCTCTTTCGATCGGTAATCAATTTTTGACAGAGATCGGCACTCAAACCGTATTCTTGGAAATACTCGCGAACTTCGTCATCAGCGACTTCGAGCAGAGATTTTGCAGTCAACACAGCGTGCGACTTACCGACGCCGTACGCGCCTTCCACCCACAACGAGCGCGAGTCCTTGCCGGACAGCATGATGTGGATTTTTTCGAGCAGATTGACGAACGTCTCGTGCGGATAGAATGAATCCCACTTCACTCTGCCGGAACGGATCAACTCGGCGTTGACGGCGGGATAATACTTCGGATCGATGCTGAAATAGTCTTTGTACAGTTCGCTGAGCATTTCTGAAATTCCCTCACTGATTAGAACAATTGCAAAACGTCTTGTGATGATTTATCGGCACGCAGGCTGATTGTGTCGAGATCGTGCGTGAAACTGACATTGATGAAGTCGGAATAATTGGCGGACAGTCCGTTCAGGATCGGGATCATGGCGTCGCGATCGAGACCGAAGATACGGGTCGGGCTGATGCCGTCGCGCTCGATTGAGTCGTCAAGCAGGTTTGTAAGCGTGAATTGGTAGTGATCTCCGCACTTCTCGGCGAATTTGTAGAGGCTGTAGAGAATTACGCGCGGCTCCGGCTCCGACCAATGATGTCTGATGATTCCTTCGTAAGTCTTGCCGCTCATAATCACCGAGCCCAAGCCCAACGCACTGCCGAACGGCAATGTAAGTATTCGTTTATATGCACCGGTGATCGAACGCGCGCCGCGATCTTTCACACCGGCGAGTTTCAATTTATCAATGAGTTCCGCTCTCGCAATCGGTTTGTCGAACGGAATGTTGTTTACATACCAGCCGATTTCCGGCGTGTGACTCAAATTGACCAGCATCACGCCCCAACAACTCGGCGAAGCAGTCCCGAGCCGTGCGAGCACTTTCGCCGTCGGCGTCATTCGATCTTTGTCAAGAAGCTCGGCATCTCTCAAAAAACGACCAAACATACTGATCATCATGGAGCCCAATGAATTGGATTTCATGAAATTGTCTCCGAGACTGAAGAATGATTGTATCCATTCGATTTTCGGAGCGTGATCCGCGTAAGCATCCAGTGACTTATAATTCATAGAACCCGTTCCTTTTGGCAACCGCAATGACTCGTACAGAAGACATCCTTCTCGCGGCTTATGACAATCCAAACAGTGTTTGCAATCGTCGTCGATATTAATTTTACCGTCGACAAAGTGCAGATGACCGGCTTGACAATCGGCTTCGCATTCGCCGCAACCGACACAATACGCCACTTTGCGGAACACTTGCTTGATACATTTCGCAACGCCCGCCGAATGTTTGACAATATCACTCGGAATCGTC
>CALGGX010000372.1 GCA_937916025.1 uncultured Selenomonadales bacterium | reverse complement strand
CATTACGCATTACGCATTAATTATGCATTACGCATTACGCATTATTAATTGCGAATTGCCTTCTCGATTGTCAGCAATGCAGGCAGGTATCGCCGCTTGAGATATCGCAAGTCGATCCGAGACGTTTTGAGCTCGCCGACTTCGGATATGAAAATCAGCGGCACTTCCCGCACCCGCAACCGATTGTGCAGAACATACAAATTCAACAGCCGCTCGCTCATATATCCCAACAGACGCAAATTCGCCTCGTCCGCCGGATCGAATTGCCGCTCAACCTCGAACAGCACATCAAACAGCCATTGCGAATACGCGTCGAAGAGCGTTTTCCGAGCGATCAGCAAGTTCGCAAGATACGCCGCGCGACGTTTGAATGTCTTCGCAATCGACGGAATGTATTCGCGATGCGTTCGCTCGATCGATCGGAGCATCAACTCGAAATTCTCTCGTCGATGGAAGCGGCAGAATTGAGTCTCGATCGTGTCGCTCGAAAACGCGTACGGACGCGGCAATATTATATCACAATCGTCGAGGAGCGTCGACAATTCGCGCGTGTCGAGGCACTCGCCGCACTCGCCGATCGAGCGAAACTCTTGACTGCAGATCATGCGCGGCGCGCGATTGAGCCACAAAAAGCGGCGATATTGACACAAGCCGACGATCTCGCTTTGCCGATCGTTTTTCCAAATCCAATAATGCCCCGTCAACTCGCAATAGAACTTGTTCCGCGCGGAGATCGAGTCGCCGGTCCGATCGTTGACGCCTCCGAGCTCGGGTTTGCCGACAATCAGCGGCACGTAATTCGGCGGCAATTCGAGCGGCTTTTGAGTTGCAACGTAAATCGCAATCATCACGTCACCGGAATTTGTAGAAGACGTATCGCCCGTAAAACTTCAACGCGTCAATCAACTCGCCGCGTTGCCGCAATGCCCGCCCCATCAGCCGATATTCCTGATAATCGCGCGGGTGATACTCGAACTCTTTCCAAAGCGAGCGATTGCGATATTCGTCGTAGATTTTGCGTTGCGGATGATTGCACCACGGCTGCCACGGTTTCAATTGCCCCGCGAAGTGAATGATGATCGTATCGTCGGGAATGGGGCGCGGTGCCTCTTTCAACAGCAGAAATTGGTTGAAGCGAACCGGCAACGGCTTGATCAAATTTCGCGCGATCAGATTGATTGCATCTTGATCCTGCATTGCAAAAACTCCTTCGCGCAACAGCGTCGACATCTTGTCGGACATGCAGAACTCATTCCATTTCTTCAGATCGATGTAAAGCACGCCGGAATTAAAATACACTTCGTCCGGCGCGAATCCGATATCGGGCTTGTGCTCGAGAAGCCAATCGCCTCTGTCCGGCACGGCGGCGAGAATGTTGCCGTCAAACGAGAATGTTTCAAGTTCTTTCAGCCGTCCGACGCAAATCGTATCGGCGTCGAGGTAAAGCAGTCTTTCGACGGCGGGATAAAGCACCTGCGCAATCAAAATGCGATTGTAAGTCGCGGCGGTATAGCCTCTGTCGAGCTTGTCGAGATGAAAGCCGTTAAAAACACTCGCGTCGATGAGATACAGATCGAGCCGAATATCGGCATTTTGATTGACGAACTTTCGGAGTTTGATCAAATCTTCGTCGCGGATCGAATTGCAAAAGACATGAATATGAAATGCGCAATCGGGATTGTTGAGCAACAACGACGTAAGCATGATACCGAGCGGCGGCACAAAATTCTCGTCGACGCCGAAGGCAATATGAAATGCCTCGGAAGCATTCACATGTCCGAGCGTCTCGAGTTGTCGGATATAATCAGCCGCCCGTCGGTATGACATGTCGTCTGTCCTTCTTGTCGTTGTTGTCTCGAATGAACACGTTGTCGATGTGAATTGACGCGCCGGGCGCGAGAATCACTTCAAATTTTTCGATGCCGTATGCGTTGACGAGTTTTTTGATCTCGACGTGCATTTTGCTCCGAATACGATATGTAACTCGCGGAGCCGGTGCAAATTCTTCAATCTCGAGCCGCAATTTCTTATCGCCGCCGAAGTCCTCGCGCGTGAATTCCAATGTCCGCTCTTCGATCTCTCGCGCGGAAATTTCATCGGGCGTTTCCGGCGTCAATTGCGAGATTGCCTTGTCCGCAATAGCATCGTCAATCAAAATGACACTGCCATGGCGCAACGGACGGGAACTTTCGACATATTCCGCGCGGTACGGACCGGTTTCGATGTTTTTCTCGTCGGCAATCCAAACCGTATAATGCGAAGTCGGAAATGCATCGTATTTGCCGGAATAATTGTCGCCGTAAATATAAATCTTGCCGTCGTCTTTTGCAATCGAAAAGCCCTCGTAACCGCGCACCGCCCGCAACGGAAATTCCTTCACCTCGGCAAAGCCGTTGTTCGGATTATCCGAACGGAACAGGATCGGCGATTTGTTGTCGTTGTTTGTCAGCCACGCTTCATTTTTTGCAATCATGTAATACCGTCCGTCGAGCTTGCAAACATGTGCGTCAATCACATTGCCGAATCCTGCAAGGTCAATCTTCTCCGCCGCGCGGAACTCCGGTTGCTCGATCGAGTCCGATTTTGAAACCCAAATGTCGAATTTCTTCTCGCCGCTCTTCCGATCGACGCCCTTCTGCTTGGCAAAATACACATACGCCGCGCCGTCGTCATCGATAAAAAGATCGGGTGCCCACACTGCAGAATAGTCTCCGCCGCGATCAATCACGTCGAAACCGGTCATCGTCCATTGAATGAGATCGGGCGAGCGCAGGATTTTGAATGTCTTGCCGGTCTCCGCCGACTCTGCGAGACAAACGTAAAATGCGCCGTTGTAATATCGGATTGAAGGATCGCGCCCCGCGACTTCGGTTGAGCTCAAAACATGTTCCATGCGAATTTTGTCGTCGGAACGGCAGAGTTGCATGTTGACATCGCGATCGGAAGAGAAAAACGCGCCGAACATGTAATTTGCCGCCGAAGCATTTGAACACGCCATCAAAAAGCCGGTCAATGCCGCCGCAATTCTTTTGAACTTCATCGCGTCACCTTCAATTGTACTGAACCAGCTCGCGAGCTTCCCACTCGATCACGAAGCCGAAGTTGTTTAAGCCGAAGAAAGACTCCGCCGCATAAGTTCCGTTTGCCGCCAGATCATTCCACTCGCCCAAGGAACTGTTACTCAACGGATTCGGATTGCGATACATCATCAGCGCGGTCTCGCGAAGATTGTCGGGCTGTTCCTCCGCCCAGTTCGTGTACTCGAACGGCGTATCGTCAACCCAATACCATTTGTTTGCCTTCGTGATGCTTTGATAGCCGCCGAGCCAATACGCATTTCGTTTGCCGTCGGTGAAGACAATTCCCTGCACGAATTTCTGCTCCGCCGGCGAATTGATCGTAACGAGATGCCCGCCGTGATTTCGACAATACACATCGGCATCGCGCCAATCCATTCCCTCGTCGACAACCGCATAGAAATGCCCGTTGTACTCGACGACATTGAATAAATCCCTCACGGGTGCCGGATAAATTGACTCCGAAAACGGAGGAACCGGAGTTTGATACGGCGGCAAAACATTCGACGGATTGCTCGATTCCGATTGCTTATTCTCTTCTTCGCGTTTCTTCTTCTCAATTATTTCGCGGATCTCGTTTTCGTCAATGTCGACCGTCGCAACGATATGCGCCTTGCAGAGCAGTCCGCTTTCGACAAAATCAAACGACTTCGATTCAATCTTCAATCTGCCGTTGGTGTACGATGTGATTTCCTGTTCCGTCAATTGAAAATCATTGACTTTGGTATAGCTTTCGACGAAAACGGCAACCTTCTCGACGGCCGCCTTCGTGGCATCGGCGAGCGCGAGATCTTTTGCCTGCGAGCGCGTGTCGTTATGACCGAGCCGATACTCGCCGTCTGCTTCGACCGTTTTCGATTCCGCCTGCACCGCGCCGCAGAAAATTCCCGAAGCGCAAATCAACGCCGCGCAACCGAATAAAAATCTCTTAAACATTTTTCGATCCCTCGACAAAAAATTTATTCAACCGTTTGCATTATAATATTTCGCGTGTGTAATTTACAAGAATTATTTTGCGAGCGACGAAACAATTTTCGCGGCGAGGCTCCGCGCGGCAGAATTTTCGTCGACGAGCGTCTCGAGATCGATCGCCGAGATGATCTCGCGTCGATTGAGCGTTTCTTCGATCACGGCGTAAATGTCGAGAAATTTGATGCGATTGTTGAGAAAAGCGTCGACGGCGATCTCGTTGGCGGCGTTGAAAATGCAGGGAGCGGTTCCGCCGCGCCGTCCGACTTCATACGCGAGTTTCAGCCCTTTGAATGTTTCAATGTCCGGCGGCTCGAACGTCAGCGCGCGCATCTTCCAAAAATCCAACCGCTCGACCGGCGAATCGATCCGCTCCGGATATGTCAACGCGTATTGGATCGGCAGGCGCATGTCAGTCGACGCCAATTGCGCAATCACCGAGCCGTCCGCAAACTCGATCATCGAATGCACGATGCTTTGCGGGTGCACCACGACTTGAATTTGATCGTAAGAAACGCCGTAAAGATGTTTTGCTTCAATGACAGGTTTCATATTAACATTATATCACAAATTAACGTGTTTTTTTAGCTTTTTTTATTGATTTATTACTTTTCTTTCTTTTAATAGCATAAGAAGTCTAGAAGAACGTAACACTTGATTATTTATCATCCCATAAGATACAGGTACTTTCACACATGTTCCATCCTTAAAAACAATCTTCGTTTTTTTATTTTCACGATAATAATTTTTAATATTATTTAAAGAAATCCAACAACAATTCTCTTCTCTTGGAGAATTTGTAGGAAAAAAGATAAGATTAGCACTATCTTCTACAACAATTGGAACTTTATATCGACTATTAATTAAAGAAGAAGAA
>CALGGX010000371.1 GCA_937916025.1 uncultured Selenomonadales bacterium | reverse complement strand
CGCGCGGCGTCCTTATCGGTGAAGAGATCACCCTCGATCACGGCGATTGAAAACTTCTTGCCGAGCTCGCCGAGAGTTTTTTCAAGCAAGGAAGTCTTGCCGGAGCCGGGCGAGCCGAGCAGGTTCAGCACGAAGACTTTTTTCGAGCGGAACAATTCGCGAAGTTCGTCCGCCGTCCGATCATTTTCGTCAAAAATATTTTCCATCACTTGAATTTGCATTCGTAAATCCACTCCGATCTGATTGTTGATGCAATGATATATCAATCGGCTGAAAAATGCAATGCAATCGACGGCGAATTGTGTTAACATAATGCAAAAAAAACAGGAGGCGACTCGATTGAAGCCCCCATCAGAAATGAAATCAATAATCTCAACGTTGCTGTTCATGTTGTTCGATTATATAGGAATTGTGATTGCCGAACACTTGTCGTTTGTATTGCGCGACGCGATGGATTTTTGGAATCGCGCTCATTACATGTACGACGCGACTTATATCTACGGAGTGGTGCCGTTGATCTTTCTGATCTTCTTAAGTCAATCGAGGACGTATCGGCAGATGAAACCGATCCTCGATACGATGCGCGATATTTTTTCGTCCGTATTCGCGGGTTGGATTGCGTCGATCATTCTGATCTATTTCCTTCGCGCGAGTAACCAAGCGTCGCGACTGTTCATCATTCTGTTCGGCATCTTCGTGCTGTTGAATGTTTGTCTGATCCGCTACGCGGTGCTGAAGATCATGAAGCGGCGAAATATTTTCCGAGAACCCGTGGTGATAATCGGCGCGGGCTTGACGGCGGAGAGGACGCTGAAGTTTTGGGAAGACGATCTCGGCTATCGATGCGAGATTGTCGGTTTGATTGACGATCATCCGGTGTCGGAAGAATTGCCGAAGAAATTTCCGCTCCTCGGCGGCTTCTCCGAGGCCGAAAAAATTCTCCGCGATTTGAAATTGAAAACGGTCGTGATCGCCGCGCCGGGCATCAGCCGTCAGCAACTTCAGCAATTGATCAACGACATTCAACCGTATGTCAAAAACATTTCCTTCATCCCGGATTTGATCGGAACGCCGATGGCGGGCGTCGACGCGTCGATCTTATTCAGCGAGAAGATTTTGATGCTCAACATTCGCAACAATCTCTCGTGGCGATACAATCGGCTTTTCAAACGTACATTCGATCTGGTTTTGACGGTATTCGGAGGGATTATGATCCTGCCGATATTGTTTGCGATAGCGATCATGGTTGCAATCGAAAATCGCGGCGGAGTGATCTTTGCGCATGAAAGAGTCGGGCGAAACGGCAAGAAATTTCCGTGCTACAAATTCCAAACGATGGTGCCGAATGCGAAGGAGCGGCTTCAGAAATATCTTGCCGAGAATCCCGAAGCGCGTCGGGAGTGGGAGGAGACATTTAAACTTACGAACGATCCGCGCGTGACTCGGCTCGGGGATTTTTTGCGTCGATCGAGTTTGGATGAGTTGCCGCAATTATGGAACGTCATTCGCGGCGATATGAGTTTGGTCGGACCGCGCCCGATTGTCGAGGAAGAAGTCGTCAAGTACGGCGAGAACATTCGCGAGTATTACATGGTGTTGCCGGGCATCACGGGCATGTGGCAGGTGAGCGGGCGAAGCGACACAACATATCCGGAGCGCGTCGCGATGGACACGTGGTATGTCAGAAACTGGTCGGTGTGGATCGACATCATGTATCTTTTCAAAACGGTGAAGGCGGTTTTTACCGGCAAAGGCGCGTATTGACAATGAGTAATGCGTAATGCGTAATGCGTAATGAACGAGGGTTTTTAATTACGAATTACGA
>CALGGX010000370.1 GCA_937916025.1 uncultured Selenomonadales bacterium | reverse complement strand
ATTCCGCCCTTGACCGGCTCCATGATCACGACCGGCTTGCCATGCTTGCGCGCGACTTCGTAAACTCCGCGCGATTGTATTGCCGGATTTTCCCAATCCGCGTAATTGATTTGCAACTGCACAAATTCCGCGTCCGGGTGTTTATTGAGAATATCCTCGAGCTCCTCCGGCGTCGAATGGAACGAGAAGCCGTAATGTTTGATCAAACCCTCGCGTTTCTTCTCCGCCACGAACGACCACATATCGAAGTCTTCAAAGAACTGCGTACGCCCTTCGCCCAGATTGTGCAGCAGGTAAAAGTCGAAATACCCCGCGCCCGTCTGCTTCAATGAAGTGTTGAATTGATTGATTGCATCTTCGCGCGTCTTGCAATTGATCCACGCCGCATTCTTCGTCGCCAATTGGAATTTCTCGCGCGGATAACGCTCGACCAATGCCTTCCGAATCGCATCTTCCGAACCGGCATATGCCCACGCCGTGTCGAAGTAAGTAAAACCGGCGGCGAGAAATTCATCGACCATCTGCTTGATCTGCTCAATATCAAACGTCCCGTCGTCGAATTTCGGAAGCCGCATCAGACCGAAGCCCAGCTTTTTGATTTGCTCTCCCAACATATAAGACGCCTCCCAAAAAAGATTTTGCTCGGCAATATTATACTACGTCGACGCCGCTCGAAGTCAATCAGAAATATTTTTCCGCAATCAACCGTCGGACGGCGTAATTGTTCAAAAACTCGTCGTAAGTCGAAATGCGATCGACAATGCCGTCAAATGTGATGTCGATGATCCGCTCTGCTATAGCTTCAATAAACTCCCGATCGCTGTCGGCAAAAATCACCGTGCCGTCAAACGCAATCAACGCCTTCTCCAACGCCTTTATCGTCGGCAAATCCAGACAACTCGTCGGATTGTCGAGGATCAGCAATTCCGCGCCGGAGTTTCGCAATTTGAAAAGCTCCGCCTTCGCCGCCGCGCTCGAATACACTCGCGGCATATACGCGCGCCGAATTCCTTCCGCGAACGTCACTTTACCTTTGTTGATTGGAATGCCCGCGCCGAGCACTTTGATCAATTTCGACTTGCCGACTTCGTTTCTGCCGACCAGCGCAACTTTTTGCCCGTGCCGAATTGTGAAACTCACGCGCTGAAAGACCGGCTCGCCGTCGACGACTTTCAACAGCTTTTCGACGTTGACGATCGGTTCATTCGGCTTGCGCTCCGACTCGTTGACGATCACGAAGTCCTCGCTCGACTCCTCGCCGAGCGTCAGCGTTCGAGTGCATGCCTGTTTCAGAAAATACCGATCGTTGCTCGCTACCACGACCGTCAACGACGCCTTTTTTTTCAACAGTTTAATCAGCCATTCGACGTCGTCGCTGTCGAGATTTTTCGTCGGCTCGTCCAACAGCAGAATTTTATCCGCCGTACTTTTGTCTTCGAGCACGCGAGTCAACGCCATCTTGAATTTTTCCGCCACCGACATTTCCGCCAATCGAA
>CALGGX010000369.1 GCA_937916025.1 uncultured Selenomonadales bacterium | reverse complement strand
ACGATGAAATACAATGCAGAGAACGGCACGGAAATAAAATTCATCTTCGGCGTGGAGGCGTATTGGATAGCGGATTACGGCTTGAAAGATCGAAAATTGTCGCGGCATATTATTTTGCTGGCGAAAAACAAAGTCGGCTATGAAAATCTGTTGCGTCTCGTCACGATCGGTTACGGCGATAAAGGACGCGCTCCCGACAATTTTTATTATACGATGCGCTTGACGACGGACGAGATCGAAAACCACAAGGACGGTTTGATAGTAACATCAGCCTGTCGCGGCGGAATATTGAAAGACAGGGATCGTGCGGTTGAAAGAGCCGCGCGTTTTAAATCAATCTTCGGCGATGATTTTTATCTCGAAATACAAGCGGCAACCGATCCCGACCAACATAATTATAATCTCTACGTGCTGGAGCTTGCCAACCAACTTGATATTCCCGTGATCGTCACGGAGGATTCTCATTATGTCAACAAAGCAGATGCCGATGTTCATCGAAAATGGTTGCAACTCGGCGATACCGGCAATTATTACATCACGGACGATTTTTATATTCACGCGGACGATGAAATTCGACAGGCGTTGAGCTACATTCCCGATATCGACGGCATAATCAAAAATACAGAGGCGGTCGCCGATAAATGCGAGCAAGTTCATATCGACTTCGGCAAGAAACATTTTCCGCGCGTCGAAACATTAAATCTCACGCCCAAGCAAGCTGTTTGCCGACTCATTCGGCACAACGTAAAACACAAACTGCTCGACAGAAAATCAAAGACAGAGATAGAAAAATGTCGCGCGTTGGTTAGGCATGAACTCGATGTTCTACAGACTTGCGATTATCTCAATTACTTTTTAATCAACGCGGCATTGATCAAGCATTGCAGAGATGCGGGAATTCATATAGGTCGCGGACGCGGCTCGGTATGCGGAAGTCTCGTTGCGTATCTGCTCGACATACCGCGCGTCGATCCGACCGTATTTAAGCTGTTCTTCGAGCGGTTTGCAAATCCCGAGCGTGTTTCGCCGCCCGATATCGATACCGACGTGCCCAATTCCAAGCGTGATGCCGTCATTGAATATCTCAAAGATACGTATCATGAAGTCTTTCGCGTCCGTACATTCGGCACCATGGGCGATAAAGCCGCCATCCAACGTGCCGCCGCTTCTCTCGACTTACCCATGTACAAGCGCAAAATGTTATCCAATTCTGCCGCAACCGTCGATGATGTTGTAGACGCCGACCTTCGTAACTTGGCATCCAATTTTCGCGGTGTTATTCAGCAATTCGGCATTCACGCGTCCGCGCTTATTATTTTTCCTGACGACGCAGAGAAGTTTTGCGCAATAGAACGGCAAGGCGAAGAGTATGTTTGTGCTTACCAATTCCCCGATCTCGAGCGCATGGGGCTTTTGAAACTCGATATCCTCGGTATGAAAACTCTCGACACCGTCGACGAAGCCGTCAAACTTATCAAAATACATCACGGCGTCGACATCGATCTCGACAATTTACCTTTCGACGATAAAAAGACTTTCGATATGTTGAGAAGAGGCGATACGCTCGGGTGTTTTCAAATCGAGTCCGCAGGCATGATCAAGCTCATAAAGCAACTGCAACCGAAGTCGCTGTTCGATCTGATTCCGATCGTCGCACTCTACCGTCCGTCCACCATTCAAAGCGGCGTTCTCGACGATTTCATTACGCGCGTCAAATCCAAAACGAAGAAGATCGAATATATACATCCCGCGCTTGCGCCGATCTTAAAAGATACTTTCGGAATCCTGCTGTATCAAGAACAGGCAATGCAAATAGTTCAGGCGATAGCCGGTTACAGCCTTGCCAAAGCCGACGTTTTCCGACGCGCCATCGGGCATAAAGACAACGCCAAAATGAAGGAGCTCATCGAGCAATTCATAAAAGACGGGCAGGCTAACGGCGTCGACGCGGAAACGATGCGAAAACTCGCCGATTGGTTGAGAAATTGCGCGGCATATCAATTCAACAAATCGCACAGCGCGGCGTACGCGTTGCTGAGTTACCAGACGGCGTATTTGAAGGCGAATTATCCTGCAGAATTTTTGACGGCATATCTTAATGCGCACAGCGGCGAAAAACAGGAAGAATTGTTACCATACGTCAAGTATGCGAAAAACGCGGGGCTAAGAATTCTGCCGCCCGACGCAAGCGTCAACTTTACAGGCTGGCACATCAAAGACAACGCAATAGTTACGGCAGTCAATTTCATCAAAGGAATAAACAACATCGAATTGCCGCTCACGCGCGAATCACTCGCGAGATTGCCAAAAAACAAGGTGTTGAATTTGATCAAAGCGGGCGCGCTGTCTTTCCTCGGCACGCGAAAGGAATTGATCCGCGAGTTCATAAAGCCCGACTTCGTCAACAAATACAAAGCGAAGGCAAGTCGCGCCGCATCGGATAATTTGTTTGGCGATGAAGTCAAAAATGACAAGGCGACGCTCCGCGCAATCGAAGACGAATACAAGGCGATAGAAAAAATCGAACCGGCAAAAGCAGAGTCGGAAGTGCTCGGATTTTCGCTGTCGACGGTGTTCGAGCGGTTCGATAACGACTTCGTAAATACGTACGCGGAGCCCGACTTCAAAGACAAAGAAATAAGAATAGTGCTGTGCATCGTGAGGAAATTTCAATCAAACGACGGCAAGTATGCGCGAATAAGCATAGAAACGCCTTCAGAAAAGTACTACGAAGTAAAAATGACGCCGTCATCGTTCGAGTGGCTGAAGGAAGGCAATTTCTACGGCTTGTCATTGAAGAAGGATCGCGTGCATTACGTTTTGGAGAGATTTTGAGAGAAATGTCGCTGAATTACGTCCTGCAAATGCGCGCGTTCAGTCAAAAAGGGTTGGGTATGTTAAAGCCCGCCGCGATCGCTTTGTACATCAGTATTTTCAGCCTTGCAAACGAAAGCAGTCATGCCGACGGAGTAAATCAATCAGTCAGCGCAGATAACCAACGGCTTATGAACTTGTCGGGCATAAGCAATAAGAGGACGCTGATGACACAGAGAAAATCTCTCGTCGACGCGGGATTTATAAAATACGAGAAGGGCGGGCGCGGAATTGAAGGGCGGCGTCAGTCCGGTAAATATACCATCGTCAAGTTGTACTGATGTTTTTTAAAATGTTGGCGTTCAGCTTGTATCGGTACGGTTTGGATTTTATGACAGTCAAATGTTGCGCAGGCATGAAACGCAAACGGCGGCGAACGGTGTCGGGCGATTTATCGAGCAAAGCCGCCAATTCGCGCAAGGTTAATCCGTACCCGTAAAATGATGATGCCTGTAAGAGTAATATATAAATTCTATGATACAACGCATCGTCTGGCGCGATCGGCAACAGTCTTTTTTCGAGTTTGTCAAGTTGACGAAGTTTCCGGCTGAGAATGTCGATGACGTCAGAGAAGGCAAGAGCTACGAGTTCGTTGAAGCCGATAATAAAGGGCGTCAGGTCGCCGCAATTAATCGCCGCGTCTGTTAACTTGAACAGTTCGTAGTACTTCTTCCGATAACGTTTTATGATAACCGATAATCGAAGCGCAACGATATAATGAAAATCGCGCGAGAGAAAATATGAGACAATAAACCTGCCCGTGCGTCCGTTGCCGTCATAGAACGGATGAATATATGCAAAGAGATAATGAAAAACAGCAAGACGAACGAGTAACGGCAAACGTCGATCGTGAAGTAAACGTAAGGCTGTTTCCATGAAACGAATAATTTCAGTCTCGGGATATACGCCGCGATGAACGGTTTTACCGGCGGACGTAGTGATATCGACGGAAGCGGCGCGAAAAGCGACACCGTCAAGCCTGTTTGAAGAGCTCGCGGCAAGAACTTCGTCGTATGTGAAACGCTCGTAAAAATCGCGGATATCGGCGACGGTTTGAAAATCAATGATATCGCCATAGACGAGACGATTGTAACTGTTGATGATACTCTTAAATCTCGGAGAATGAGACGAATTTTCGAGAACATCGCGTAATTCTCTGCGCGTGCTTTGAACGCCTTCAATGTCGTTTGTGGACTGAATTTCTTCGATGATGCCGAATCGCGCAAATTGCTGTAATACCATGTGAGGAACATCATCAAGTAATAATCTTAAGCGAGAATGTAAGGAATAGATACAGTCGATTAAATTCTGCAATTCTTCATTGAATAAAAAGAATGCAGGAAATTCGGTCCGGCGATTAAACTGCTTGATGAAAAAATCAAAACGAAAAGACGCGGCGTTATACAATCTGTCACGGTAAATTGCTTTGTGAGACGCCGCATCCTTGTAATAAATTTTAGACAGAGGAACGTAGATCAAAAAAATCACCGCCACGATAAACTTAAAGCCGACTTCGTTGTCGGCTTATTTTTTTTCAATTAGTACTTGCATTTCATCACCGCCTATGATACAATGCTTTTGCACTTAAAAAATCAACAACCGCGCTTGGCGGGAGCGCATTATATTTCCATTATCTATAAGATTATGGATAGTATATCACTCCGAAGGGCGGTTGTCAACAAAAGGAGTGAAATTTTATGGGCGATGAAAAAAATCAACGTCCGAAGGTGCCGCCGAATAAAAAATGGTTTACACTCCGCGAGGTTGCACTCATCCTCGGAGTCGACGACGGAACCGTACGCTATTGGAAGAAAAAGGGATGGTTTACGCCCGATCACGTTGACCATGATGGTAAGTTTTATTACACAAGAGAGCAAATCGAGCAACTCGTATCTGTGTATAGAAAAGACTGGCGGAATCTCTTTACTTTCAAAGATGTTGAAGATTTGCAAGCCATTCCGCAGGTTGCGCAAAACGGATCAGAGTGCGGAAAAGATACTGACGAAAAAGAGTATAAATCACGTAATGAGGAAATAATGAGTGAAACAAGCTCGGAAACGGCATTGATGATTCAAAAGATCGTGCCATCGGCATTGCGTAACGTACCCCGCTGGGTGCTTCATAAAAGTAAAGTTCCCTACATCTTCAAAAAGAGTGCAAGTAAAATAATCATGCACAAGATCGATCCAACGCAAATCGGCAATAAATTGTTGACGTACGACGAAGCAGTTACCGGTCTGCAAAATTGCGGAGGCAATGCGGACGGTCTCGGCTTTGTGCTCGACAAAAAAACCGTTCCTGCGGTCTGTATCGACATCGACGGTAAAGATAACAACTATGCAACGCGATTTTTGTCGGAGTTGAAAGATACCTACATCGAGATTTCGCCGAGCGGTAACGGCTTTCATATCTGGTATATCGACAGAGAAACCGACGACATCAGCGGCAGACGTACCAAAGGCTTGGAAATTTACGCGGCGAAAAGATTCATCACTTTCACGGGTAACCGCGTCGAAGGATGTAATTCAGAATTGAAGGTTTTCAACGGCTTGACGCGTCGCCTCATTCTCGAATTGTTTGACAACACGCAAGCCGATCAAGCCCTTGACGCCGATATCGAAGGTATAAGTTTTGACGAGCCGCCTGCGGTATCCGACGATGAAGTGAGACGCGCGATCGAAAACAGTAACGATTTCATCATCAAAAGGTTGCTGCTCGACGGCGATTCTTCCAAATATCCGAGCGTGTCGGAAGCGGATTGGCATTGCATCTTGAAGTTGTGCTTCTGGACGGGCGGCAATGCAGGACAGATCGAGCGGCTTTTCAATCAATCACCGCTGGGCAAGCGTGACAAATGGCAAGGGCGCGAAGATTATCGGCGGCGGACCATCTTGCGCGCTATCGCCGCTTGGGATGGCAATTCTTACGGCGGCAATAACTTCAAAGACAATCCGAGAATGATTCACGTCAAACACGGCGATAACTGCATTTTCACCAACGCCGACGGCAAAGAAATTGTGTTTCAAACGCCGCGCGGTTATTCCGTCGTCATCGGCAAGGGCATTTTCAAAACAGGCGAAGTCGATAACGAAGCCGACAAATGCATCTGCAATGATGTCATTTTGCCGCTCCGCACTTTCCGTAATGCCGATTCGCAAGCCGTTTCCGTCGATCTCTGGTTTTATCGAAAAGACAGATGGCAACATTCGGTGTTCCCGAACGATATCATATCGGTAAACAGCGAGATCGTTGCGTTGTCAAATATCGGCTTGGACGTTACCAGTATCAATGCGCGCGCGCTGGTCGCGTTCTTTCGCTCATTCAAAAACGTCAATGCCGATTTGATTGAAGAAACTACTGCATATTCGCAAACGGGCTGGCGCGGCACGTCCGAGTTCATCTATCCGATCGAAACACCCGAGTATATCATCGACGCAGACAGCGATACTGATTTTCCGAGTTTATTCGAGCCAAAAGGCGATCGCGATTCTTGGTTGTACGTCTACAATCAATTCAAGCAACATAAATACTTCAGGTTGGCAGTGGCGGCATCGCTTGCCGCGCCTTTGCTTAAAGTTCTGAGATTGCGAAATATGACGTTGCAATTCTGGTCGCAATCGGGCTCCGGCAAAACCGCCATCCTCAAATTCGCCGATTCGGTCTATAAATCGCCTTTGCCTATGCTGAATTTCCGCGCTACCAATAATTTTATTGAATTGCGTTGCGTAACGCTGAGCGATTTTCCGATCTGCATCGACGAACTCAAAACCGCCGATTGCGATAAGAAAATCAAAAACGGCGTCGATCTTTTTGCGCATCTGATCGAAAACGGCATTTCCAAGGGACGCGCTACGAAGGCGATCAAGCAACGTGATATTAAAACCTTCCGCACGATCGCCATCATTACGGGCGAACATCCTCTGACAGAGTTGAACTCCGATATGGGCATCAAACGCCGCACTCTTGAAATTCACTGTGACAGTATTTTTCCAAAAAACTTGACGTTTCAAGAGCAGTCGGCGGCGGCTTTCCTTCACGTCTTCGTCGAAGATAATTACGG
>CALGGX010000368.1 GCA_937916025.1 uncultured Selenomonadales bacterium | reverse complement strand
CAAGCGCTGAGCGCGAAGTATATGCGGCAAACATGAAAATAGGCGCGGCAACTTCGGCGTTCTCAATGAAGCTCGGGCGCAATGCCTGAAGAAGTTCGTCGACGACTTCCGCGCGGACGAGGGCATTCGCGTCTCGATGATTGAGAACATAATTGCCGATCATTCGACGAATAAATTCCTGCACGCAACCGCTTTTGAGTTGCTCCGAAAGTATGTCGTTCGAAAGATGCGCGAGCACGTCGTTTATATATCTGCAGCCTTCAATCGTCGACGAAACGCCTTTGATCACTCGGCGCGAGGATTTTTGCGACATGATCGAACCGCTTCGTTGGCTGTAAATGTACAGTCGATCGGCAATGAAGAAAAACCGCTCCGTCAAACACAGCAACGCTATGAAAAACGGCTCGTCTTCGGATAAAATGCTCGGGAATTTCAATCGATGCCGCCGTCGGCGAAGTGCCTTCGATTGCCGAAAGTACTGCCGTCGGATTTGAGATCGGCGCGCCGGAATTCTCGAGTGTTTGCACGACATTCGGCGTGTTCGGCATTTGCGGAGCATCATTCGGAGCCGCTTCGACGTTCGGAGCATTTGTCGCGTTCGGCGTCGACACTTCGAGCATCGGTTGATTGATTGTCGGAGCCTCGACATTCAAAGTACCGGTTGCATTCGACGCGTCCGCCGCATTGGAATTGAGTACAACGTTCGTCGCGCCCGCCGTCGGTTGATTGACGTTCGGCGTCACCGATTGATTGTTCATCGCAGAAGCCGCCAACGGATTGCGATTCAACGTCGGCGTGCCGCCCATGCGCTGATCCTGCACGACTTGATAGAGCGGAGCCTCGCGATTGCGCCAAGCCGCCAACGGATCATCCGATGCTTCCTGTTGAGCCGCAAAGCCGTGATAGCGTCGATGCACGGGTTGCTCAATCTCGTTCGCCGTCGTTTCGTTTTGAGTTGCAATCGGTTGATCCGGATTCACTTCGGCGGTTTCGACCGGCTGTTGCGCCGTCGTCGGTTGATTTAAATTCGCCGTCTCGCGCGGCGCGGGCGAAGCATTTCTTGCATCAAAGATTTGCTGAGTTTGCGTCGGATCCGTCGGTTGTTCAATCGTCTGCTGTCGAGTCGATTGCTCGACCGTTGCCGTCGTCGATTGATTTTCATTGATCGGAGTTGTCGTCTCTTCAATCGGCGTCTCGACTGCCGTCGTTTCAACATTCTGCAAAGGCGCGTTCGGCTGTTGAGTTTGCCGGATTTGCGTCGGTTGCCCGGTTTGCTCGACCGGAACCTCGATCGTTTCGACCGTCGTCGTTTCGATTGTCTGTTGCGTTCGGATCGGCTGTTGCGATTCGACGATTTGCGGTTGTTCGGTTTGATTTGTTGCCGCAATCGGCTGTTCGTTTTGCGCAACGGTTTGACGCTCGATTTGCGAACCGGCAGATTGAGTCGCGAGCGGTTGAATTTCCGATTCGCCTTCGATCATCGGCTGATCCGTCGGCGATTGTATGTCATTCGCCATGACCTTCGGCTGCGAATTTTTTGCCGCGTCCGTGACGTTGGATAAATTCGAGTCGTTTGAAATTACTTCGGTTTGAATTGCGCCGTCAATTTCGGTCGGTGCCGATTGCGCCTCGAGATCGTTGATTGCAATGCCCGTTTTCTGCTCCGAATTCGGCAATATCGTCGTCGATTGCGATTGGAGCGGCGCAACTTCTTTTTCCGCCGTCGGAACTTCGAGCGATTGATCGGAATTCGGATTGATCAATTGCGGCTCGATTGTTTTTCCTTCTCCGCGCGGAATGTTTTGCGTTTCGACATCGCTCGGCAATTGCGGAAGTGCGTCGGCTTCCAATTCGATCTTCGGCGCATTGTCGCTTGCGCCTTCCACATCGACCGGAACCTGCATTGCGATTGTCGGCGTCTCGGTTTCAACCGTCTGTAACGGCGTCGAGATCACTTCGTCGATCATCGCAGTCGGTTCGGCGTTGCCTGCAATCGGCTGTGCAATTTTTTGCGGTTGCATTTGCTGACGCCATGTGTTGCCCGCCAACATGTTTAACATCGATTGATTTTCGACGTTTGATTCCTGCGGCAGAACCGTCATCAGCACCGGTTGCAGATCACTCGTCGGAGCGTCTTTCACTGCCAACAATGACTCCGTGCTCGTCGAGAACAACGCGGACATGTCAATCGGAATTGCGGCAGTCGAATTTGCCGGGGCGTCGTCGAGCTCTTCAACCGCTTTTTTGATCGGCTCTGCATCTTTCGCAGTCGTTTCCGATTTCGGAGCGTCTTTAGGTTTTTGAGTCGGCTGTTGCGCTTTTTTGTAATCGTCGGTACGCGGCTTTGTCGTTGATTCGGATGCAGAGATTTTTTGCGGCTCGCGCGCGGGTGTCGGATTTGTCTGCTGTTGAGTCGAACTCGCGCGATCCAAGATCGTGTTGAAGTTGCTCTGATTTTTATAATTGCCGGAATAAGTCCGTCGAGAAAAATACGTCGATCTGATCGACGCTGCGCTGCTCGACTTCGTATTGCCGGGCTGCGTATTCAGAATCAGATTTACATTTGCAGCTGCCATGATTTCGCCTCACTTCCTTCAATTACTTATCGGCTTTTTGAAATGCAAAATAA
>CALGGX010000367.1 GCA_937916025.1 uncultured Selenomonadales bacterium | reverse complement strand
TGATCGGACTTGCGCTCCGCTTGACGATGTTGTTCGTCGTGTTGAATATTGCCGTGCATATCTCGCCGAAAATCTTCTTCATGGTCGCCGTAAGTTTCGTGATCTTCTACGCGGCGGCATTGCTCGGATTGATCATCACTTCTTACCGACAATCGCTTTTCGACGATGACAAGTGATCTCTCAAATCCGCGCGGAGGGGAGGTGATTATATGCATGAAATTGGCGTGCGCGAAACCGTGCATTGGTTCGGTCTGACATTCAACATCGAAACGCTCCATATGACATGGCTGACGATGCTCATCGTGGGCGTGATCGCATGTTTGGCGGTTCGGAATTTGCAAGCCGTTCCGCGCGGCTGGCAGAATTTTGTCGAGATGGTCATTTTGTGGTTGCACGATCAGATCGACGCGATGATGGGCTCGCGAGGACGCTTCCTCGCTCCGTTCATCGTAACGCTGTTCCTGTTCATCTTGACATCAAACCTGCTCGGCTTGGTACCGACAATGGCGTCTCCGACCAATGATCTCAACACGACACTCGGTCTCGCGCTCCTCGTGATCGTAATGGTTCACGTCCTCGGGCTCTACTTCAAAGGCTCGCATTACATCGCGCACTTCTTTCAACCGGTGCCGGTATTTGTCATCATCAACGCGATCGAAGAGATCGCAAAACCGATCACGCTGGCTTTCCGTCTATTCGGAAATATCCTTGCCGGCGAAATTTTAATCATCGTGCTGCTCAAACTCATGCCGATTTGGATGCCGATTCCTTCAGTATTGTGGTTGGCGTTCAGTATCTTCATCGGCGGAGTGCAGGCAGTCATTTTTACGATGCTCTCAACGGCGTATCTTTCAAACGCAATCAAAGAAAGCAATGAATAATGAATAATGAATAATGCGTAATGCGTAATGCGTAATTGAAGAATGGTCTTGCAATTCCGCATTCCTAATTACGAATTACGAATTACTAATTACGCATTGCTTTCAAGGGGTGATAATGATGTGTAAGATGCAAAAATATTTGGCGGGCGCGCTGATCTTGGCAATCGTATTCTTCGGCTTCGTGATCGTGCGCGTCGGAATCGCAAAGCCGTCGACAAAATTCGAGCTCGCGAAAATTCCCGACGATCAGAAATTGCATGCGGCGGCGTACAAAGATGCTTATCCGCTTCAGTACAATTCATTCATGCGCAACAATGAGGCAACACCTTCGCCGACGGGTTACGGCGGTTCGATGCCTCACGTGTCTTATCTCGAAGAGCAACCGGAGATGCTCGAGAACTTCAAGGGCTACAAATTCGCGGTGCAATACGATGTGGCGCGCGGACACACGTACGCGCGCGAGGACTTCGTGACGTCGCTTCGTCTGCCGCCGCAGAAGGGCTCGTGCATCACGTGTAAGGGCTCGTACATGTATGATGTTTATTTCAAACAGTCGGGTTGGGAATATGCATCGAAGCCGCTCGCGGAGATCATGGCTCCGATGACGAAAGACGATTGGTTCGGTTGCGCGACTTGCCATGATCCCGAAACGATGCAACTGCGCGTGTATCAGCAGGGATTTGTCGAGGCGATGGCGCGTCGCGGCATCGATGTCAACAATGCTCCGCACAACGACATACGAGCTTACGTCTGCTCGCAATGCCATAACGAGTACTACTTCATGGCGGAAGACGGTCGAGTGAATCATCCGTGGGATAACGGCTTCGATCCCGAGGATGAATTTCAGTTCTATCAATCGGGTCAAGCGGGCGCATTCAAAGGCGATTGGCAGCATCCGGACAGCGGCGCAATGATGTTGAAGGCGCAGCATCCGGAATTTGAAAACTGGGTTACGAGCGTTCACCACGACGCGGGCGTGACTTGCGTCGATTGCCATATGCCTTACATGCGCGAGAGCGGTCAGAAATACACCTCGCATTGGATGACGAATCCGCTCAAATCGACGGAGCAATCCTGCTTGAAATGTCATGACGAGAGTTCGGAGACATTGATCGCTCGCGTCAAGACGATCAACGACAACACATTCAAACTTCAGAGATTGGCGGGGCAGACGTGTGCTCAAGCGCATTTGACGATCCAAGCGGCGGCGGCGGCGGGAGCGACTGCCGAGCAATTGGCGGAAGCGCGCCTGTTGGTCAGAGAGGCGCAATGGTATTGGGATTGGTTGGCGGCCGAAAACAGCTACGGCTTCCACAACACGGATAAACTCATGAAATCCGGCGCATTGGCGATCGATCGTGCGCATCGTGCGATTGAAGCCGCGCGTATGTTGGCACCGAACGCGCCGTTGGCACCGATGCCGCAATTCGTCGCGGCGGAGCATTTCAATCCGGCTCAAAACCCGGGAGTAAATCCTCCGACGGCGGAGCAAGCGGCGATGTAACAGGAAACGGATTTTAAAAATTCCGCGCGGCGGAAATAAATTCGATCGGGCAGAGATGCTCGATTTTTTTTTGAAATAGCGAATAAAAAATTGAGATGAATGTTGACATCTTCAATCCCCCCCCTATGTATAATGATTAAAATTTTAACGGGAGGGATTTGATGATGCTAAAAATGTGTAAAGAGGTAATGCTCGCGATGGTGTTCGCCCTGTTCGGGCTGACGATCTCAACGGCAGAGGTCTCGGCAGAGCAGGCGGCGGCGGAGCAGTACCGGCAGATGTTTCGGAGCGGCAATTTCTACGTCGAGGACGAAACATATGATTTTTTCAGAGGTACTTGGGGCAGTGAGCATCGAATGAAATATAATCATGTGCTGGCAGGTAAGAACGGCAACAGAGTAGTCAAGACGAAACTGAACGAAAAGGTTCCCGCCGTTCTGTATCAAGATGGCAAATATTACAGTTTCTACAGACATACAAAGCAAGATGTCATCGGCTTCGTACCGACTCGTAATACAAGTTTCACGGCATTGGTTTTGCCGAAAGAAGAGTTGCATTCGCCCAATTTAAATCCCGATGAAGATTGGGATAAGATGCGTCATTATCTCGCTCTTCCCGACGAACTTGCCGTTTTTTATTGGAATGATCCGTTCCGCGATAATGAAGTCAATATTGAAGCTCCGCACTTCAACGGCAGTTCCACTCGCACGGTCGATAAGAAAGACTATGATTGCGATCAATACACCATCGACATCAAATCGACGGCAGGCACGACTCTCGCGCAATGGGCTTATAATATGCTCTATGAAAACGGTAAACTCGTCCGCATTCAGAAATATTTTCTTCATGACGGCGACGAATCTTTTATCAGAGAAATCGGCGTTAAATCGATCGGAATGGACGGAATCGATGCCGCATTCTCAATTCAAAAGAAGATTAAAATTTATGCGGCGGGCAAAGGCGATATGAGCGATTTACTCGAACAGCAGGTCTTGGTCGAAGAGATTGGAGGCAAGAAGTGATGAAGAAGAAATTGTTAGCGGCAGTGTTGCTCGGATCGATTGTCTTCTCGCCTTCGAGCGAAGCCGCAAAAACCGATGTTTATCGCGACGCCTTGATCAATAAGAGTTTTACGCTCAAATATAAGATTGTCACGCCGCCCATCCGTCGAACCGACAAAGAATTGAACATCGTAGAAACCGGCAGCTTCGGCGGTTTCAAATTTTTGGATATGCAAGACAGCGCGCTGAAGAAGCAGGTCGACAGCGGGATCATAGTGGTCGACGGCGACGATCGATATGTCGAAAAAGAATATGGTGCTTACACTCGCGTTGATTTCACTTCTTCAAACGCCGGTGCTCAAACCGCTTCGATGAAAACAGTCGACAAAAGCGGCGCATGTGTTCTGACGAAAGGCGATGAAGTTTTTAATTTCAGCTGGAATTTGACGAAAGACAATCAGAAAAGATACTTCGGAGGGCGCGGCGCATTCGGTTCATATTCTTCGAGCGTGAAAGCGAATGACGATAAAAACGATAAACGCAGTCCGTACGAGAAGTTCCTCGAAGAATACAATTACGGCAGTGCGGCACTCGCGCAGGCATTGACGGCATTGCTTCCGCCCGAGCGAGTCATTGCGACTCCGAACACGCCCGAGTATAAACTCATCGGCTCCGGTTACATTCCGGGCGGTTTGACTTACGAGGATTTTGCCGGGCACAAGAACGACACTCATTATGCCGTCCGATACTACTTCGACGGCGATCGAATGGTGAAGATCGCGGCATTCAATTACAGTGAGGACTCGACCGGAATCAAGAGTTACGAGAAGACAGTCGTCGACATTACTGAGTTCTCGACCACGCCCGATCAAACATATCTGTCGTTGCCGGAAGGCTTGAAAGACAAAACGAAGAGTAAGGGGGACTCGAAATGAAATCGTTCGTTGCGATTCTGTCGACGATGTTGACGTTGCTCGTTTCATCGACGGCATTCGCCTTGAGTTACGACACACCGACGTGCATTCTGATGAAGTTCTCGAACGACACGCGTTTTCAATCGATCGACTCGGCATCGGTGTTGTCCGATCTTGTCATCGAGAAGATGCTTAAGAGTGAGAAATTCAATCTTCGCGAGACAAAACCGATCGATCACGACATGGAAACACAACTCTACCGCGAGAAGATCAGAGACATCGAAAACGCCAAGAGCGGAATGATTTCCGGCAATTTCAATGCGCTGTTTGAAGGACCGGGCTTTGATCCCGATCTCGCCGAGTCGATCGCAACCGCCGAAGTCGGGCAATGTATTTCGCCGTCGATCACTTCGGCAATCGGGCGCGCGCACGGAGCACAATATCTTATTCATGGAACGATCATCAATCTCGGCAACGGAGCAGCTGATGATCTGTTTGAAGGCGGTTCGGGCATTCCGTCTTTTCGGCAAAAACGATCAATACTTGGCGTAAAGACCGATCTTCGATTGATCAAAGCCGATACGGGCGAAGTTGTTTGGCGTAAGATTGTTACCGGTTCCGACAGCAATACAATGACTCAAATCGGGCGGTTCATTAAAATCGGCACCTCGAAGTTAACCTCGGACAATTACCAAAAAGCACTTGAAGATGCTAAAAATGCTGAAGAACAAGCTCAACGCCAGCAACAGTTCATGTCCAGATATGGAGATCGAATATCTGGTAATGAGAACTTAGGTCTTGCTATTATGAATACTCTTGCTGCTAGAGGTGTTAACGTTGATGCAGCAGACGACGCAGTGCAGGATATACTTAACGAATTACGTGAGCAAGCAATGATGCTGCTTGATGTGATTAAAGAGCAGAAAGCTGAAACTATGCAGCAGTATAATGAAATCAGTTCTGCAGTACTTGACTACGCAGATAAAATTAATGATATAAGCCAGACAGTAGAGAACTCTGCTGATGCAGGTCCAGCTCCTGAAGAGCAGCCTATGCCTGAACAGGAAGTTCCAGTTGAACAGGAACAGATGCCTCAGGAAGTTCCAGTTGAACAGGAACAGATGCCTCAGG
>CALGGX010000366.1 GCA_937916025.1 uncultured Selenomonadales bacterium | reverse complement strand
AATTCCCGAGCGGCATCTCGGATTGTTGCAGTCGATCGAGAACGAGACGAGTGAATTGATCGATCGGCTCCGCGCGGCGGTCGAAACGCAACTCGATCTCGACGCGATCCTCGGCGTTGCCGCTCCGATATATCCGAAGTCGGGCGAGATCAAAAAGCCCCGTCACTCATGCAAGATCGGCATTGCGAGAGACGAGGCGTTTTCGTTCTATTATCCGGCGAGTCTCGCCGAGCTCGAAATGCGCGGCGCGGAATTGATCGAGTTCAGTCCATTGCACGACGAACGATTGCCGCAAGTCGACGGCTTGATACTCGGCGGCGGATATCCCGAAAGGTTTGCGTCTCAACTCGAGTCAAACGCGACGATGCGCGAAGACATTCGTCGTGCGGCGGCGGACGACATGCCGATCTGTGCCGAGTGCGGCGGATATATGTATCTTATGCGCGAGTTGATCGACTTCGACGGTCGAGCGCATGAAATGTGCGGCGTGATCTCGAGCCGCGCGGCAATGAATGATCGATTGCAGATGGTCGGCTACGTTGCGGCGGAATTGCTCGGCGATTGTTCGATCGGTCGACGCGGCGAGCGGGTGCGCGCGCATGAATTTCACTTCTCGAGCGTGATCGAAGACGATCCGATGGTCGAAAGACTGTTTCGATGTACGCGCTTGCGGACGGGAGCGAAATACGACGCGGGCATTGTTAAAGGCAATGTCGTCGGCTCGTACCTGCATCTGCATTTCGCGGGCTGTCCGAGCGTTGCAAAGCGATTCATATCAGTGATTCAACGGCTGCGGCCATAACTTCTCGGCAATGTCGACGAGCGTATCGAGCGTCTCGCCGACATTTTTGATCGCTCCCGTCCGCACGCAAATCTTATCGGGGCAATCGGCATCAATCATCGAAATCGCTCCGCCTTCGACTCGGATTGTGTTTCGTCCGGCTGAAGTCTCGATGTCGAATGTCTGATCCGAATTCGGATCAATCGTCCGAACGAGCTTGCCGTCGAGCTTTATCTCTGCAATCGAATCTTTTTCGACGGTCGGAAGCGTCAGCGGTGCGAGCGATATGCATGTCATTGCCGCAATCAGAATGAGATCGTTTTTGTTGATAATCATATCAACAATCATACAGCGGAGGCAATCGTCAATCAAGATATTTTGCAGTGCAATTGCGCGGATGAGAATGCGAAAAAATTTGTGTTTCAAGCAATTGAAGTTCATGATACAATTGTCGAAACAAACAACGAAAGGGTGATTGGCATGAAATTGACAATCGGAAGTGATCACGGCGCGGTTGAGCTCAAAGACGTTGTCAAAAAAGTTCTTGCGGAATATCCCGATATCGAAGTCAATGATGTCGGCACGTTCGGCACCGAGTCCGTCGATTATCCCGATATCGCCGAAAAAGTTTGCGCGGAGATCACAAGCGGCAAATCCGAGCGCGGCATCGTGTTGTGCGGCACCGGCATCGGCATTTCGATCGCCGCCAATAAGATCAAAGGCATTCGTTGCGCGCTGTGCAATGACGTGTTCTCGGCAAAAAAATCCCGCGAGCACAATAACGCGAACGTCCTTGCAATGGGCGGACGAGTGCTCGGCTTCGGGCCGGCGGAAGAGATCACGCGCGCGTGGATCGAAACGCCGTTTTCAAATGACGAGCGGCATAATCGCCGCATCGGCAAAATTACGAAACTCGACGACAGGTGATTGATCATGTTGACTGACAAAGAAATTCTTCGACTGCAGAACGGCTCGGACGTGCGCGGGATTGCGATTGAAGGCGTAGAGGGCGAGCCGGTCAATTTGACTCCGGAAGCCGTCAATCGAATTGCATCCGGCTTTGTCAAATTCCTCGCGACGAAACTCGGCAAGGTCGATCTGAAGATTGCGATCGGACATGACTCGCGCGTCTCGGCTCCGATGATCAAAGAGGCGGCGATCGGCGCGTTGGTCGCAAACGGCGTTGAAGTGATCGATTGCGGATTGGCGTCAACTCCGGCAATGTTCATGTCGATCATTTTCGACGAGACGAAGGCGGACGGTTCAATCATGTTGACGGCGAGTCATCTGCCCTTCAATCGCAACGGCATGAAATTCTTCACGGCTGAAGGCGGGCTCGAAAAATCGGATATAAAAACCGTTTTGACGAATGCCTGCTCGATTGAAGAAAAGCTCGCCGATATTTCTGTCGTCGAGAAATTCGATCTGATTGATTTGTACTCGAAACACTTGGTCGGCATCATTCGAGAGAAGATCGGCGCGGGCGAGCAACCGTTGAAAGGCATGAAGATCGTCGTCGATGCGGGCAACGGAGGCGGCGGCTTTTTCGCGACGAAAGTGCTCGAGCCGCTCGGAGCCGATACAACCGGCAGTCAATTTCTCGAGCCGGACGGAATGTTTCCGAATCACATTCCGAATCCGGAGGACAAAAAAGCAATGGCGGCAATCCGCGCGGCGGTGCTCGAAAACAAAGCCGATCTCGGCTTGATCTTCGACACGGACGTTGATCGAATGAGCGCGGTGCTTTCGGTCGGCGAAGACGTAAGTCGAAACGCGCTGATTGCAATGATGGCGGCGATCCTCGCACCGGATTATCCCGGCTCGACAATCGTCACGGATTCGGTTACGTCCGACGGCTTGCATAAGTTTTTGGAAGCCGAACTCGGACTGAAACATCATCGATTCAAGCGCGGCTATAAGAACGTCATCAACGAGTGCATTCGGCTCAATAACAGCGGCATTGTCTCGCCGTTGGCAATCGAAACGAGCGGGCATGGCGCGCTAAATGAGAACTATTTCCTTGACGACGGCGCGTACATTATCGTAAAGCTGCTCATCGAGCTCGTCAGGACCAAGGCCGAGGGCAAGTCTTTGACCCACCTTATCGGCGGCCTCAGGGAGCCGTACGAGGGAGTCGAGGCCCGTCTTCCCGTGCTCTGCCCCGATTTCGCAC
>CALGGX010000365.1 GCA_937916025.1 uncultured Selenomonadales bacterium | reverse complement strand
CGAGCATGCCGAGCAGAAATTCTGCCGGAATGCCGACGATCACCGGCTCGGGTTTAAGCGAATCGTCAAGCCCCGCCGCTTTTGCCTGCTCCGCGCGGACGAGTGCCTTCCGAGTGCTCAGTTCTTTCAATTGCCGAACGTTGTCAAAAAGCTCCTGCTCCATTTCGAGAAATTTCTTTGTACGCTTGCGCCGCATCGTCCAATAATCCTCCGTCGTCTCGAGCGGCGAATTTTTTTGTCGAGACCACGACTGCCCGCGATATTCGTCTTTCGACGCGCCGAAACTGTGCACTGCAAAATGTTCGTTCTGCGGTATCGCAAACGACATGTAAGTCGGCGTCGACAGATTTGCCCGGATCGTATCGAGCACCCACGCTTCATACTCGGGATCGGACTGCATTGCTTCATAACCTTTATCGGAAATGACAACCGTCTCGCTGTCGAGAAAATGTGTCGAGCTCGTCGGCAGTGATTGAATTTTATCGGCAATGTACTGCTTGTATTCGTCGAGCGACATTTCGGAAGTCGGCTTTTCGGATACAATCCGATCTTTCATTGCCGAGAGAATTTCGTCGTAAGAGTTTGCGTTGAGCCGCCGATTGATGTTTTCAACCTTCCGATTGAGCGTCGAGAGAATGTTGTTTGCCCGATTGAAGGCGTTGCCGCCGAGGTGAATTGCACTGCTCATGGCGATCACCGTCAAACCGTCGGCAATTTGTTGTTCTGCGCGAGCATTTCAAGCAACGCGTCCGTGCCGGTTGACGGCGTCACGAGTACGGAGTCTTTCGACGACTTTTCCATCGATTGCAGAAGATCGAGTTGCGCGTTGACGATTTGCATCTGAACTTGCGTCTGTCGATAGATTTTCAATTGTTGCATCGACTCTTCGGCGCGAGCCGCGCGTCCGATCCAAAATGCGTTTTGCGATTCATTCTCGAAAATCGCGCGCGCCATTTCGAGGCTGTCACCGAGCATCTTGCTGAAGAAATTCGAGCCGTATTGCTGCGTTTCGTCGAAACTCAACACGGAATAATTGCCGACGCTGCCTTGATTGAAAAACTCGTCAACCATCTGCCGACTCGCGCGGATTGCCTCGAGAATGAAGTTCTCATGCGCGGGATCGTCTTTCATTTTCTGCCAACCGGCTTCGGAAATGTTGATCGCCTGCTCGTCGAACGGACGCGTCGAATGAAATGGAATGTCGTCGATTTTTGCCGAGATGTAGACTTGATATTCTTGCATCGACATTTCGGTCGTGGTGATCTCGCGCCCGAGCGCATCGATCGAAGTCGTTTGACGCATCGAAACCGTCTGAAACGTCGCGTTGTAAGAAAGCGCGCCGATGTTGTTGTTCGCCATTGTCGAGTACAAATTTCTGAACAACGCCGCCGAATTGCCTGCTCCGAACGCGTTTTTTAATTGAACTGTCGGATTTTGCATAGAGAGTTTTCTCCTTTCTGTCAAAGATCAAAAGTTATATCGACAATCGGCGGCTGAAACTCAACAAAAAAAAATTACCGTCCGAAGACGGCGAAAAAATTTTCCGATCGAGCTCGAAAACTATTCTCGATCAAACGTAAAAACGATCGACGTATTCGATGCCGAGTGCTTCACCGACCGCCCGATTGGTAAGTTGCCCTTCGACAACGTTGAGCCCTTTGGCGAGTCCGTCACCTTCCGAGCACGCCGCCTTCCAACCTTTGTTTGCAATCGCGAGCGCGTACGGCAAAGTCGCGTTTGTCAATGCGAGCGTCGAGGTTCTCGCAACCGCGCCCGGAATGTTGGCAACGGAGTAATGAATGACGCCGTGCTTGGTGAACGTCGGATTGTCATGCGTCGTGACGTGATCGCAAGTCTCGATCGAACCGCCCTGATCGATCGCCACGTCGACAATCACCGAGCCCTTCTTCATATTTTTGACCATGTCTTCCGAGACGAGTATCGGAGTCTTCGCGCCCGGGATCAACACCGCGCCGATCAACAAATCCGCCTTGCGAGTCCACTCGGCAATGTTATAGCTGTTTGACATGACCGTGTTCACGCGCCCGTCGAAAATGTCATCAAGCTCGCGGAGCCGATTGATGTTGTTGTCGATGATCGTGACGCGCGCGCGGAGTCCGACGGCGATCTTCGCCGCATTCGTTCCGACCGTGCCGCCGCCGAGGATCACGACCTGCCCCGCCGCAACTCCCGAAACTCCGCCGAGCAACACGCCCGAGCCGCCGTATTGACTCTCGAGGAATTGCGCGCCGAGTTGGATCGACATGCGCCCGGCAATTTCGGACATCGGAGCGAGCAACGGCAGACTCCGTCCGTCGCGTCCGAGAACTGTTTCGTAAGCGATTCCGACGACTTTGTTTTTCAAAAGTGCCTCGGTGAGTTTCGGTTCTGCCGCCAAATGCAGGTACGTGAACAGGATTTGCCCTTCGTGGAAGAGATCGTACTCGGACTCGAGCGGCTCCTTGACTTTGATGATCATCTCCGCGCGGTCGAAGATCGATTTTTTATCCGAAACGATCTCCGCGCCGACCGCCGCATACTGCTCATCCGAAAAGCCGCTGCCCTCGCCGCCGTGCGCTTCGATCAAAACCGTATGCCACGCCTTGACGAGTGCCTCGGCTCCCGCCGGTGTCAAGCCCACGCGATTTTCGTTGTTCTTAATCTCTTTCGAGACGCCGATAATCATGTCGACATTACCTCCAA